>JAKLJW010000005.1:0-167161 GCA_023150935.1 Candidatus Binatia bacterium
CCATCCCCGTGGGCGACACTTGCGCTCTCCATGGTGTTCGAAGGGGGAAGTATTGCTATTAGCGTTCGAGCGCTGCGAGCGTCCCGCAGCGTCTGGAAGGTGGCGTTTGCCGCACAAGCCATTGGTGCGAGTGTCGTGCTGATAGATGGCCTTGGGCGTCTGCTGTTACAGGTGAGTCTGATCGGTCTTCTCGTTGAAGGGAGGCCGTGAGCGGGTCTATCTCCCGTATCGGACTTCAAGACAGGTGAATGCGGCCGACCGGAGGATCGCCCAACGTATCGACTTTGATGAGTTTGGGAACGTCATGAACGACACCCTCCTCGGTTTCCAACCATTCGGCTTCGCCGGCGGGCTCTACGATCCCGACACGGGGCTCGTGCGCTTCGGGGCGCGGGACTACGACCCGCAGACCGGGCGGTGGACGGCCAAGGACCCGATTGGGTTCGATGGGGGCGATTCGAATCTTTACGGATACGTCTTGAGTGATCCGGTGAACAGGACCGACCCAGGCGGACGGGATGCGACATTGGGTGGAACGCTAGGTGCCATCGCGCTGAGCGCGGTCGTAGCTGACATCGGGCTGAACATCCAACTCATCGAGGGTCGGTACGGGAGGACCACGGTTCATATTCCGCCGCCGAGCACATTCGAACGTGGCCTGCCTTTGCCGTTCTTTTTCGGTGCGGATTTTGTGCTGCGAGGGGTCCGCCTACCGCTGCTTGGCATCGTCGGTATCCCAGAATCGTTCTACATCACCGCAGACCCTGTTCTGAGATACCTGCTGGCGCAGGGCTACATTTCTTGAGGTGCTGACAGAAGCACAGAAGACCACCCGAGGATGGACAGGTGCGGCAAGAAGCCAAGTTCTGGACGTGGTTCCTGCTCCTCCTTTTTGTCGTGATTCCGCTTCTGGTGGTCTTGATCGCTCCACGTCTAGGACGAAGGAGCGGGTACCTCCTTGACTTGCTTCTCAAGTCGTCTCCCACTGTCGACGCGACTCCGGGAAACGACGCATCGAATTGAGATCTGCTTTTGTGTGCCCGGTTACCCGACCAAGCCGAGCCGCTGCAAATCGTTGTCGGTCCAGCGGGCTTGGACTTCGATCATGCTCTTGAGCGTGCCAGGCGGGAAGGTGTCGGCCAGGCGGTGGGCGGAGACGGTGACGCGGCGGCCGTCGGCGTGGCGGTAGAGGCGATGGCTGCCGCGTGTGCGCGCCGGCGTGAAGCCATCCTTTTCGAGTGCCGCAATGATCTGGCGGGCAGTGAGCGAGCGGAGCTTGGAGTAATCGGGCATCAGAGCGTGACCGCCACCACCGGCTCATCGGTCACGGTCACGCCGACGGGCAGCGCCTCGCCCGCTTCGAGGAGGTCCTCCAGCACCATTTCCAGGACCTCATGCATGTTCTGGATCGCTTCCTGGCGCGTCTGACCCCAGGTCGCGGCACCTTTGGCTTCGAGCGCCGGCACATAGGCGCGCCAGGCGTCGGCGTCGGGCTCGACCTTCACCGCGAAGACGTAGGATTTCATGAGGTGCCTCCAGTGGCCTGGTGCGCCACCATCGCCTCGACCACGTCGATGATCTTCTGCTGCTGATGGCGCGGCAGCCGTGAGACGGCCTCGAGCACCTGGCGCGCGCGGCCGACTGGACCACTGCCGCGCTTTTTGGGCTCGTTGCGTCCGACCAGATAGTCCGCCGTCACTCCCAGCACATCGGCCAGCGCAGAGAGCTGATCGGCGCGCAGGGCCACGGGCGCGCGCTCCCAATGCGCGATGACGCGCTGCACGGTGCCGAGCTTGTCGGCGAGCTGCTGCTGCGTGAGGCCGGCTTGCAGCCGGGCCGCAGCGAGTCGCTCACCAAACGGAGATCGTTTCGTCTTCGCGGGACGTCCTCCAGGCATGAGTGGATCATAGCCTGGGATTTCCGAGATATACCTCAGCGCTTGCATAATAAGTTATATTATGTATAACTTACTCGCGAGTCAAATTCCCCCATCTCGCTCTTGACAGGGGGTGGAGAAACGGAGGTTGGATGGCACGCATCCCGGAAGCGGAGCTGGAACGCCTGAAACAAGAGATCGCCGTGGAGCGACTCGCCGCCGCACGCGGAGTGGAGCTCGAGCCGCACGGCGGCAATCTCATCGGGCTCTGTCCGTTCCACGATGACCATGAACCGAGTCTGGTGATCACCCCGGCGAAGAATCTGTGGCACTGCCTGGGTGCCTGTCAGATGGGCGGTAGCGTCATCGATTGGGTCATGAAGGCGGAAGGCGTCAGTTTCCGTCACGCGGTGGAGTTGCTGCGCAGCGACTCCCCTTCTTTAGCTGCTCCTGCTTCTCCGAAGGCGGTCAAGCGCGCGACGGTGCCCGTCTGGTCGGCGCTAGCGGACGCGGAGACGAGCGACGCGGAGCTGCTGCGCCAGGTGGTGCGCTTCTACCACGAGACGCTGAAAAAGAGTCCCGAGGCGCTGGCCTACCTGGACAGCCGCGGCCTGCGATCGGCCGAGATGATCGGCCACTTTCAGCTCGGCTTTGCTAATCGCACCTTGGGCTACCGGCTGCCGTTCAAGACCCACCTCGCCGGCGCGTGGCTGCGCCGTCGCCTCCAGGCGCTCGGCATTCTGCGCGACAGCGGCCACGAGCATTTCAGCGGTTCGCTGGTGATCCCGATCATCGACACTCACGGCAGCGTCACCGAGCTCTACGGGCGCAAGATCACCCCGAAGCTGCGTCCCGGCACGCCGCGGCATCTCTATTTGCCTGGCCCACACGAAGGCGTACGGGGCGTGTCCCCGGCCCATCGCTATCAAGGGCCCTGCCGCCAGGTCCGCGTGCGCTCGTTGACTGCCTGTCGAAATGCGCGCAGCATATAGTGCATTATGACAGGGTAGCGACCGCACGCGGGGGGCGGCATCGTGCGCGACGCGGGTCTGACCGAGGAAGCGGTCGAGAGCCTCCTGGGATGGAGGAGCATCGGAAGGATCTCGATCCGACGGACCGCAGCAAGGGGTCGTCCTCGATTCCGACCCTGACCCCGACCCAGATCGGGCCAAGCCCAACCCTGCGTTTCAGGCGCGGCGCCGCCGAGCCGGCCTCTCCTCCGTACTCGTACTCGTTCACGTACTCGTGCACGGCCACTTCCTCGTAAACGTCCAACCGTTCGTAGTCCAACTGCATCGCCGCGTGCCGTCAGTCCGTGTACGAGTACGTGTACCGCTTCGCTGAGTACGTGTACGGAGGGGAGCGTCGTAGTTCGGGGGACGGCGCGCCAATGCGGACAATTCGGCGAGAAGGGATGGGGGGCGGCGTTCGATTTCCGGGGCGCCACGGGGTCCGCTTGGCACGGCGCGGCCGAGACGGCTAGGGTACGCGGGCATGAGCGAGCGGCGGCGCATTGGCATCGACCTCGGGGGCACCAAGATCGAGGGGGTAGTGCTGGACGCGGACCTGCGGGTGGCAGTCAGGGAACGCATCGCCACCGAGAGTAGCCGGGGATACGGCAACATCGTCGAGCGCGTGGTCATGTTGGCCACGCACCTGCGCACGCATGCACCGGAGGTCGATATCATCGGCATTGGCACGCCGGGCGCGGTGTCGAGCCGTACCGGCCGCATGAAGAACTGCAACACCACGTGTCTCAACGGGGAACCTCTGCGGGAAGACATCGAGGCGCGATTAGGCCTGCCGGTGCGCCTCGAGAACGACGCCAACTGCTTCACCCTGGCGGAAAGCCTGGGCGGCGCCGGCCGGGGAGGGCGGGTCGTGTTCGGTGTGATCATGGGCACCGGGGTCGGTGGCGGTATGGTCTTCGGCGGAGAGGTATGGTCAGGCCCGCAACACCTGGCCGGAGAGTGGGGGCACCATTGCCTCGATCCGGCGGGTCCGCAGTGTTACTGCGGGCAACGCGGTTGCGTCGAAAGCCTGATTTCGGGTCCCGCGGTCGAACGCCAGTACCGGGCACGGAATGGCAGCGCGGCGCCGTTACCGGAGATCCTCGAACGAGCCCGGGCCGGCGAGTCCGCGGCGTCGGAAACCGTAGAGCGCTTTCTCGCTCATTTCGGTCGCGCCCTGGCCAATGTCATCGACATCGTCGATCCGGAGATCGTCGTCCTCGGCGGGGGACTGTCGAACATCGACGAACTGTACACGCGCGGGCGCGAGGCCGTGACGCGGTGCGTGTTCAACGACGAATTGCGCACCCCCATCGTGCGCAATCAGCTCGGCGACTCGGCCGGCGTCATCGGCGCCGCGCTGCTGGTGTAGGGCGCGTTGCCGGCGGTCCGGTTTGCGAAGGCCGCCTCGTAAATCTTCGCGCCCCGGGCCAGGCCCTTGCGCTCGAATATCGTCACGCCCGGGCGCGGCGACGAGCGCTGCGGTGCGAGCGCGAACGCGGGGACGGCGGCCAGCGTCGCGTGGACGACTTCGATCACCATGGGCACGTCGGTGGCGACGTACAGGGTGCCGTCGGGTTCGAGCGTCCGCGCCAGGTCGTGAGCGAGCGCCGGGGTGAAGAGACGGCGTCGATGATGGCGCCGTTTCCACCAGGGATCGGGAAAATACACGTGGTAGGCGCGCACCGAGGCGGCCGGCACCAGGTGGGCGACAATACAGGTGGCATCGCCATGGATGGCGCGGGCATTGTGCAGACCGCCGTCCGCGATCGCACATTGCAGGTCGCCGGCACGCCGCCGCGCATTCTCGATGCCGAAGTAATTCGTGGCCCGGTTGGCCGCCGCCGCCGGCAGCAGGAACGTGCCGGTGCCCGCCCCGATCTCGATCTCTACCGGATGGGCGTTTCCGAAGACGGCCTGCCAGAGCGCATGACTCATGTCGAGACGATGGACCGTCCGCCATCGACGGGCAGCACGACGCCGGTGATGTAGTCGTTGGCGACCAGGGCTACGACCGCATCGGCGACATTGTCGGCGCGCCCCTGGCGGCGCAACAACGTGCGGTCGATCTCGCGTTGCCGGTGAGCGGGATCGAAATCGTCCGGCAGCAGGACCGGGCCCGGTGCGATAGCGTTGACGCGCACACCTGGAGCGAGCGCCTTGGCGAGGCCGAGCGTGAGCGCGACGACGCCGGCCTTGGCGACGGAGTAGGGGAGGTAGTCCGCCCACGGCCGCTGCGCGGCGACGTCCGCGATGGTCACGATGGCCCCGCCGGCGTGCCGCCGCATGTGCAAGCCGAAGCGGTGGGCACAGAGGAAGGCCGTGCGCAGGTTGCCGTCGAGTATGGCGTCCCAGTCGGCTTCCGTAAGCGCTTCGATCGGCGTGCGCAGGAACACGCCGGCGTTGGCGACGAGAACGTCGACCCGGCCGTAGGCCGCGACGGTCTCGTTCAGCAACCGGTCGACGTCGGCGGCCGAGGACATGTCTCCGGGCACGGCCAGGGCGCGTACGCCGGTCGCCTGCGCCGCCGCGACGGTGGCGGCGGCGCCGCCGGCACTGCTGCGGTAATTGACGACGACGTCGCAGCCGGCGCGAGCCAGCGCCAGCACGATCGACGCCCCGAGGCGATGCGCGCCGCCGGTGACCACGGCGACTTGTCCGCGGCGCATCATTGGCGTCCTCCAGATCCCTCCGGATCCGCCAGCGGCTCCAGCACGATCTCGGTCGGGCATGCGCGAGTCGGACTGGCAACGGCCGCCACGATTGCCGCCGCCACGTCATCCGGTTGCAGGAACTTCCCGCGATCCACGCGCCGGTTGGGGGGGACGAACGCCGTGTCGACGTAGCCGGGCATGACGGCGATCACCTTGACGCCGTGGTCTCGCACCTCGGCGTACAGGGCACGGCTGAAGGCCAGCAGTCCCGCTTTCGCGGCCGCATAGACCGCTTCGCCCGCACGGGGACGAAGGGCGGCCGTCGAGCCGACGTTGACGATGCAGCCGCGGTGGCGAGCGAGCATGTCGGGCAGCACGGTCCGGCAGAGGCGCAGCGGAGCTTCGAGGCAGACGGCCAAAGTGCGGGTCCAGTCCGATGGGCTCATGCGGGCGTGCGGACGGCGCCCCGATGCGCTGCCGGCGTTGTTGATCAGGATCGAGATCGGCCCGAGCGCGGTGGCCTGTTCGGCCACGCGATCGAGTTGCTCTGCGTCAGCGAGGTCGGCGGTCAGTGCGAGGGCACGCACGCCGTGCCGCCCTACCGCGGCGGCTGTGGCTTCGACCTCGGAAGCGGTGCGAGCCACGACGACGACGTCGCAACCGGCGGCGGCGAGAGCCACGGCAGTGGCGCGGCCGATGCCGCGGCCACCGCCGGTGACGAGGGCCACGTGCGACGCAAGACTGCCGGCCATGAAGTCAACCTTGACCGATCGAAAGCCGACTTTTCCCCTGCCTGGGCGCCGCCGCGCCGAGGTTGGTTTCGTCTGGCCTGCGAACGACGTCGATCACTCAATCGTAGTCCGGCTGCGGTGTGCTGCCGGGCATGGGTATCGGCACCACTTCCGACGGCGCCCCGACTTTCGGTGGCGCGGGCATGAAGACCCCTGCCGGACCGGCGGTATCGGGCACCGCCGGACGATCGACCTGCGTGGGATCGACCTCGTCGGGGTTTTCGACCCCTGGCACTTCGACCTCGCCGCCGTCGGCTTCGTCCGCCTGTGCGAGATCGCCTTCTGCGCCGCCGGTATCGTCAGGTTCGTATTCCGGAAGCGGCCGGATTGCCCGCATGACTTCGGCCAGCGGCCCCAGGTCCGGCACCGGCTCGGCGACAAGAGAGAAGTCGGATTCGTCGCGGTCGTCGATCTGCATTTCCGCCGCGGCGTCGCGTTGGGCTCCGGCGTAAAACCCCGGTGGAAGTTGCGTCCGCACCGAGCCGACGGTGATGTCCTTGATCGCGCCGCTGCGTACCGTTCCGGTCACGGAACCGCCGACCGAACCGACGCTGCCCGACTCGACGCTGAGACCGCGTACCGGACCGCCGTCGCCGAACACGGGTCCGCTGTCGCGCTTGATGCCACGGCTGATCTCGGAGACCGGTCCCGACCCTTCACCCACGGGCCGACTGGCCACCTGAGCCATCGCCGGCGCGACGACGAAAGCCGCAGCAACGGCAAGCAAGCACGGGAGAGGATTACGGCGATTCACGGTACTCCTCACTCCAGGCCCCCAGGCCCCCAAGACCCCATCAACCCTCGTACCCAACCACAAACACGCAACTGGTTGTGCCGCTGCCGCCGATGTTGAGGCAGGCGAAGCGGCGGGCGCCGTCGACCTGATAATCTCCCGCCTGCCCGGTGACCTGCTTGTAGGCATCGAGCACCTGGCGCGTGCCGGTGGCGCCGACCGGGTGGCCGCACCCGATCAGGCCGCCGCTCGGATTGATGGGCATCTTGCCGCCTATTTCTATCACTCCCTCTTCGACCGCGCGCCACGACTCCCCGGGCCTGGTGAGGCCGAAGTGGTCGATCGCCATGTACTCCGAGGTCGTGAAGCAGTCATGCGTCTCGATGCCCTGCACACCCCAGACGTCCCGGACGCCGGCGCGGCGGAACGCGTCGACGATGGCCTGCCGCGTATGCGGCAACACGTACGGGTTGTCCTTGCTCTCCGCCACCTTCGTGCTGAACTCGATCGGGGCGGTGCGATGGCCCCAGCCGAGTAACCTCGGAAGCCGGTCCAGTTTGATGGAGCGCTTCCTGGCGTAGGCGGCGGCCGCCTTTTCGGAGGCGAGGAAGAGGCTGGCGGCTCCGTCAGTAACCTGGGAGCAGTCGGAGATCTTGATGCGCCCGCCGATGACGGTGTTGAACTTGTCGGTCGACATGGCGTGGTCTTCGGTCATGTACCAGCTTCGCGTTTGCGCCAGCGGGTTGCGCTTGGCGTTCGAGTAATTGACCGCGGAGATGCGCGCCAGGTGTTCGTCCTTGAGACCGAAGCGCTTGTCGTACTCGTCGCCGAGTTTGCCGAAGAGCTTGGGAAAGGGGAACTCGACACCCTTGGCCTCGCGTTCGTACCACGCGGCCGTACCCAGGAAGTCGCCGCCGCGGGCGGGGTCGACCGTCTTCATCTGTTCGACGCCGACAACCATGGCGAGGTCGTAGCGCCCGGCTTCGATCTCCGCGCTGGCGGCGAGGATGGCGATGCTGCCCGAGGCGCAGGCGGCTTCGTGACGAGCGGTGGGCAGGCCGGAGAGGGCCGGGTCGGTGTCGACCAGAAAGGCGCCCAGATGACCTTGCATGGCGTACAACTCGGCGGCGAAGTTGCCGACGTGGCCGGTCTCGATTTCCCTGGCCTCGATGCCGGTTGCGGCGAGCCCGCCTTCGACGGCCTCGCGCATCATGGCCACGATGTGTTTGTTCTCTTTGTTCCAGTTGCGCCCGAAATCGGTCTGGTATCCGCCGAGTACGTAGATGGGGGTTGCCATATCGTCTCCCTTCGCGGGCTGGTTGCTGCCGTCAGGCTACCATCGGGACATTTGCCGCCGCAACGCGGGGCCGGCGGCGATCTAGGCCGAGAAGAAACGACCGACGTTGACGAACTTCTCGCGGAACATCGGTTCGCCGGGTTTCGCGGCAGCGAGCACTTTGGGCAGCGGCAGACCGTACTTCTCGATCGCCTTACGGATCTCCGCGACGCCGACGATATCGACCAGCACGGTGGGCGGGGCCCAGTTGAAGCCGAAACCCATGATCAGATCGACGTCGCGCGGCTGGCGAACCACCTCGTCGTCGCCGACGCGGTTGAGGGCGTAGCTGACGTACCCGAAGACGACCCGCCGTGCGAGGTCGGCCTCGGCACCGGACGCCGTCGCAAACACCCGCATGGCTTCGCGGTAACGACCGACGCGGTGCAGGGCGCGGATTTCCTCGACGAAGGGTATCGGTTGCACCGGGTGCGCCCTGGACTCGACGTAGTGGCCGGTCGCAGGATCGAGCGCGAACAGGGTCGTCTGCTTGCCGTCTTTGACGCGCCTGAAGAAGCCGCCCTTGGCGGGGGTCTTGTTGCCGAGATGCCCCTGCCCGATCAGGTTGTCCATGAACTTCGGCATCTTGAACTGGGCGTGCGCTTCGTCGCGGGTGTTGGCGTACACGTTGTCGACGATGGCCTTGTGCACGTCCCAACCGACCAGGTCGATGGTGGCCAGGGGTGGCATGGCACGGCCGGTATAGGGTCCGATCAGGTAATCGACAAAGGCGGGACCGTGGGTTTCGGCGAGGGCGGCGACCTCGTTGAGGACTTTGAAGCCGACCCGATTGCCGGCGAATGCCGGTCTGTCGTCGCAGACGATAGCGACCCGGCCGAAGCGCTCTTCGAGCAGTCTCACGCTGGCCGCCACGAGGGCCGGATCGGTGCCCGTGTGCGGGATCACCTCGGTGCCGACGATGACGTGCGGCGGGTTGAAGAGGTGCATGCCGAGAAAGTTGCGCTTGAACGTTTCGGACCGGCCTTCGGCCATCGCGGCGATGGAGAGACCCGAGGAGACGGTGGCGACGATCGATTCCGGCCGGCGCACCTTGTCGACGCGCTCGAAGAAAGTCTTCTTGAGGGCGAGGTCTTCCGCCAGGGCCTCGAAGATGAGATCGGCCTCGGCGCACACACGTTCGAGGTCGGCATCGTAAGAGCCGACGGAGATGCGGTCCGCGACGCGGGCGGACTTGGCCATGTTCTGCGCGGTGGCGACGCCCTCGGCGGCCTTGTCGGCGGAGCGCGCGAGAAACACGACTTCGCACCCGCCGGCAGCGAAGACCTCGCCACTGCCCGCACCCATCGTGCCGTTGGCACCCAGTACCACCACCTTCTTGATATCGATCATTGTTGTTGTCGCGCTCCCGCGTGGTAATCGGCGCCGGTCCGGCCCGGCGCGGCCCTCCCTGATGTCATGTTTTCTATGGTGCATCAAGGGTACTTGGGCCGCCCACCATTGCCTCCGGCGGCGGTCGGGGGGTATTGTGCGCCCATGTCAAAGTCACAAGAGCCCTGGTTGATGCGGACCTATGCGGGCCACACCGACCCGCAGGCGGCGAACAAGTTATTCCGGACGAATCTGGCCAAGGGTCAGACCGGATTGAGCGTGGCTTTCGACCTGCCGACGCAGACGGGTTACGACTCCGACGACCCGATGGCCGCTGGGGAGGTTGGCAAGGTGGGTGTGCCCATTTGCCATATCGCCGACATGGAGCAGCTCTTCGCCGAGATCCCGCTCGGGAAGATGAACACCTCGATGACGATCAATGCCACGGCCCCCTGGCTGCTGGCACTTTACGTCGCCACCGCGGAACGCCAGGGCGCCAACTTGCGGGATCTGCGCGGAACGACCCAGAACGATGTTCTCAAGGAGTTTCTGGCTCGCGGCACGTACATCTTCCCGCCCGAGGACTCGTTGCGTCTGACCGCGGACACCATTCAGTACACGGTCGAGCACATCCCGAAGTGGAACCCGGTGAACATCTGCAGCTATCACCTGCAGGAAGCCGGAGCGACGCCGGTGCAGGAGGTCGCCTTCGCGCTGGCCAACGCCTTCGCCGTGCTCGATCGGGTCAGCGAGCGGCCGGGGATCTCGATGCCGAACGTCGTCGGTGCGATTTCGTTCTTCGTCAATGCGGGCATCCGCTTTGTCGAAGAGCTCTGCAAGATGAAGGCGTTCACGCGCCTGTGGGATCGCCTGGTGCAGGAGAGGTACGGCATCGAGGATCCGGTCAAGCGGCGCCTGCGCTATGGGGTGCAGGTCAACTCGCTCGGATTGACGGCGCAGCAGCCCGAGAACAACGTGCAGCGCATCGTTCTGGAATTGCTGGCGGTCACGCTGTCGAAAGAGGCCCGGGCCCGGTCGGTACAGTTGCCGGCATGGAACGAAGCTCTTGGTTTGCCGCGGCCCTGGGATCAGCAGTGGTCGTTGCGTATCCAGCAGGTGCTGGCGTTCGAGACCGACCTGCTCGAATACGAGCGGGATATCTTCGCGGGGTCGGCGGTCATCGAGGAGAAGGTCGGGGAAATCATGGACGGGGCCGTCGCCGAGCTCGAACGCATTCGGAAGATCGGGGACGCGGCAGAGGCGATCGAGATCATGAAACGCTCCCTGGTCGCGAGTCACGCCGAGCGCCAGCGCAAGATCGAAACCGGCGAGCTGACGGTGGTCGGCGTCAACAAGTTCACCGAACACGAGACCTCGCTGCTCATGACCGGCGAGGACAGTATCCTCGTCGTCGATCCCGAAGCCGAACGGCAGCAGATCGAGCGCTTGCGGACGTTCCGTTCCGGGCGCAACGCCGCGCAGGTCGAAGCGGCGTTGACTGCGCTCGCGGACGCCGCGAAGAGCGGAGCAAATATCCTGCCGGCGTCGCTGCGCGCCGCGCACGCCGGCGTCACCACGGGGGAGTGGTCGGCGACGCTGCGCAAGGCGTTCGGCGAATACCGCGCCCCGACGGGCTTACAGGGCGCTACCTTCGTAGGTCAGGGGGAGGCGATCGACAAGATACGGGCGCGCGCCGCGGCCGTGGCCAGGGCCCTCGGCCACCCGATCCGGCTGCTGGTGGCGAAACCCGGCCTCGACGGGCACTCCAACGGCGCCGAGCAGGTGGCGGTGCGCGGCAAGGAGGCGGGCCTCGAAGTCATCTACGACGGCATTCGACTGACGCCCGAGCAGATCGCCGCTTCCGCCGCTGACGAGGACGTCGATGCGGTCGGCCTGTCGATTCATTCCGGGTCGCACATGACCCTGATTCCGAAGGTCCTGGAGTTGCTGCGGGCCAAGGGCGTTACGGACGTACCGGTGGTCGTTGGGGGCATCATCCCGCCGGCGGACCATGCGGCGCTGAAGGCGCAGGGGGTGGCCCGCATCTACACCCCCGGCGAGGCGACCCTCACCGAAATCATCGGAGACATGGTGGAACTGGTGGCCGAGACGCGCGCGCGGGCGGCCTGAGGGCCGCCGCTTCGCCGTTAGCCGGTTCGGTTCGATCGAAGTGGAGGAGAAGCATGCGTAATCCGAGGCAGTTCTTTCACCCGCTCGCCATTGGTGCGCCCGAGCCCATGCCGGAAATCCCGGTCAAGCCGTCGCGCATGATCCATTTCTTCGATCCCAGCAACCCGAAGATGGCGGCGAAGATACCGGAGCTTGGGAGGAAGGCGGACATCCTGCTCGGCAACCTCGAAGACGCGATCGCGGCCGACAAGAAGATCGATGCGCGCGAAGGCCTGGTGAAGATCGGCCGCGACGTCGACTTCGGCAACACGCCGCTGTGGACCCGGATCAACAGCCTCGACAGTCCATGGGTTCTCGACGATCTGGTGCGCCTCGTGGGCGAGATCGGCAACCGGATCGAAGTCGTCATGGTTCCCAAGGTCGAGGGTCCGTGGGACATCCACTACATCGACCGCCTGCTCGCGCAGCTCGAAGCCAAGCACAGCATTGGACGTCCCATCCTGGTGCACGCGATTCTGGAGACCGCGCTGGGAGTAACCAACGTCGAGGAGATCTGCGCTGCCAGCCCGCGCATGCAGGGGGTGAGCTTCGGACCGGCCGATCTCGCCGCCTCACGGCGCATGAAGACCACTCGTGTCGGCGGCGGCCACCCGGCCTATCTCGTGCGCAGCGACCCGGACCGCGCCAAACCGGAAGCGCCGCGCCCGACCGCGCAACAGGACCCGTGGCACTACTCGATCGCCCGCATGGTCGACGCCTGTACGGCCAGCGGGGCGCTGCCGTTTTACGGACCCTTCGGCGACATAGCCGACGGTCTCGGCTGCGAGGATCAGTTCCGGGCCGCGTTCCTGCTCGGCTGCGTCGGCGCATGGTCGCTGCACCCGAGCCAGATCGATATCGCCAGGAAGGTGTTCAGCCCGCCGGTCGAGGAAGTCGCCTTCGCTCGCAAGGTGCTCGAAGCGATGCCGGACGGCCGTGGAGTCATGATGCTCGACGGCAAGATGCAGGACGACGCCACCTGGAAGCAGTGCAAGGTCATGGTCAACCTCGCCCGGATGCTGGCGGAGAAGGACGCCGACCTGGCAGCGGCCTACGGCTTCTAGACGGAAGGGAAGTATGCGATTTGCCAACGTGAAGGGCAGGGCGAGCGTTCTCGCCGGCGACCGCGTGGTCGACGTCGAGCGGGCATCCGGGGGGCGCTTCGGTGCCGACCCGATGCACGCGGTCAGCCAATGGGACGCTTTCCGGTCGTGGGCGGAGCACGTCGCCGTTACCGGCGATACGCCGGTGCTGGACGAGACCGATCTGGGTCCGCCCGTACCGCGACCATCGAAGGTTTTCGGCATCGGGATGAACTACCGCGAGCACGCCCGCGAGGCAGGGCTCGACATTCCGTCGTCGCCGGTGGTGTTTACGAAGTTCCCGAGTTGCCTCAGCGGGGCGCGCGCCGACGTGCCGCTATCGTCGGGTTTCGTCGACTGGGAGGTCGAGTTGGTCGTGGTCATCGGCCGCGGCGGGCGGCGCATCGCGGCGGGAGCCGCCCTGTCGCACGTTGCCGGCTACTGCATCGGGCAGGACATTTCCGACCGCAAGGTGCAGTTCACCGATCGGCCGCCGCAGTTCTCGATGGGCAAGTCTTTTGACGGTTACGGTCCGCTGGGGCCGGCGCTGGTATCCATCGACGCCTTTGCCAACCCGGACGACCTCGCCATCGCGTGCGACATCTCCGGCGAGTTGGTACAGTCGGCAAGCACCAGCGACATGATCTTCCCGGTCGCCGAGCTGATCGCCTTCTTGTCCGGCGTGTGCAAGCTCGAACCGGGCGATCTCATCTTCACGGGCACGCCGGCGGGGGTGGGGTCGACGCGCGACCCGCGCCGCTACCTGAAAGCGGGCGACGTCATCGAGAGCCGGATAGAGGGAATCGGCCGGCTCGTGAACCGCTGTACGGCGGGTTAGTCTCGCCGCCGATCTAGGAATTCCGCGACGCGCGCCCCGCGCGATGAAAACGGATGGGGAGGGCGAGGCTCCCGCCGAGCCGTCGCCAGAGCGTCGCGGCTCGGCCGGAGCCTCGCCCTCCCGAAGGCATGGGTGGTCAGGTCATGGGTTGCGGGGCCGCACCCGCGATGAAGCGGCGTGACATGGGGACACCGGGCGAGCGACTGGCAGCCCGGGACCGTCCGCCAGCCGGCGTGACGTGAGAAGGGCAATTAATGCGGGCGGCGCGCTTGGCAACGCGGCGACAAACAGGTACGAGCGCACGCCATGCGATGCCGGAGCCGCGCGGTCTCAGTTCTCCTGTTCGTGCTCGTTTCTGCGCTGCGATCGAGCTCGGGCGCGGCTGGGGAGCCGCAACCCGGGATGTACGTCATCTTCGATGCGTCCGGCTCGATGCAGGCGAAGCTTGCCGACCGCACGACCCGCATCGATACGGCAAAACGGGTGCTGGCCGGGCTTCGGGAGCAGGACTTCGCAGGCTACGACGTGGCGCTGCGCGTGTACGGGAGCCGCCGTAAGGAAGATTGCTCCGACTCGGAGCTGCTGGTCCCGTTCGGTGACGCTGAGCAGACGCTGCCGCGGATCAAGGACGCGGTTGCGAAGCTGACGCCGCTCGGACGCACGCCGATCGCGTTCAGCTTGCAGCAGGCATTGAAGGACTTCGGCGAGCGGCGCGGCGAGATTGTCCTGATTACCGACGGGATCGAGTCCTGCGACGCGGACCCGTGCGCGCTGATGCGCGAGTGGCGCGGGAAAAACGTGGACATCCGCGTACACGTCGTCGGCTTCGGCGTTTCCGGCAAAGAGCGCGAGGCGTTGAAGTGTATCGCCGACGAAAGCGGCGCCGAGTACCGCGACGCCCGGACCGGAGCGGAGTTAAAAGGTGGCCTGGAGGGGATCCGGAAGCAGGCCGCGAAGCCGGCCCTCTGGCTGCACGGGGTGGACCGGGCCGGGAACCAAGTCGCCATCGCCGGCACGCTCGCGTCCGCAGACGGGAAGACGAAGCCGATCGAGGTGTCGAGCGCCAGCGCCGTGTACGTTGCCCCCGGACGGTACACGCTCCTGGCAGGCGTGCGCACGGCAAACGGCAACCTCTACCGGCCGGTCGATCGGGCCGTCGACGTGAAAGAGCACGGTGCCACCGTCGTGCGGGTGGAAGTCGAGCTGCCGCCGCGAGTGAAGGTGCGCTTCGATCAACCCGACAACCGCCGCGTGACGGCGAGTATACAGGCGCTTCGGCAGGGCAGGGAGGCGTTCAAGTTCCGCTCCATCGACGAGGTTTTCGTCGACGAAGGAGAGTACGAATTCCGCTCCCGGCCCGAAGCCGACAACGATCTTTCGGTGCGCGAATCGTTCGCGGCCGGAGATCGCAAGGAAGTGGTGTTCGCCATGCGGCGCACGGTGCTGGTGAGGATCAAGGTGATCGCTTCCGGTTCGGGGGCGCATCTGCGCGACAATGTCGAACTCTGGCAGGACGGCAAGAAGCGCTACATGGTGCACATGACCAACGGCGCTTGGGTCGTCCCGGGGACCTATACGCTGCGCTTCGGCGCGCCGCTGACCGAGTACGAACAGCCGGGCTTGGTCATCGCGGAGAAGCCGCAACAAGACATCGAAATCGAGGTTCCGGTCGGGTTCGTCACCGTGGTCTACCAGAAGGCGGACGGATCGCGGGACGGGGATAAGCGCAGTTTCATCGGCCGGTCCGGAACGAACGAACGCCATTTTCGCCAATCCGGGGAAAAGCATCCCGTCCGGCCCGGCCGCTATCGGGCGATCGGTTGGGGCGGAGCCTACGACGAGGTGACGTTCGAGATCGCCGCCGGCGAAGAGAAGGAGATCGTGCTGCGCGCCAGACCATGATCGGCGGCGATGGAATGCTCTGCGGCGGCGCTGCCGCTGCGCAAGAACTCGGCATCTATGATCGATCGGCTGAAATCGAGAGGGAATGTCGGGCCGACCTCCGGCTGCGACCGCGACTGGGGACAATGATCTGCCGGCGGATCGTTTTCCGCGCCTCGCGCCGCGGAACGCTCAGGTCGGTCGGACGAACCTGGAATTGCAGCTCGCCTGCAGGCTGTTCGCATCGTTTCTTCGTCCGTGAAATCGACACCTTGACGAGCCGTTTGTGCGTCTCGTATACAACGGGCGACGCGAGTCCCGCGGCCCGTGGGGAAAAGCTTCGGAGTGGCCTGCAAAGGGGAGTATCTGACGGGAAACTCGCCCTCCAGGGTGGGCCGCATGGCGACACCCGGGGCCCGCGACGTAAACCCATGGTCGGGCGGCTGGAATGCATCGAGCACTGTATCTGGTATTGGCGGTACTCTGCTTCGCCCTGCAAGGCGTGAGCGCGGCGCGCCTCCTTCTTCCGCACCAGATTGCGGACGACGACACCGGCGAGGCGGTACGGTTGGCGCGGACCTGCCTGCTAGGCGGCGAGTGCCCCGCCCAGGGTACGCACACCTCGATGCTGGGGTTGCGCCACGGGGCGTCATGGATCCGCCTGATCGGTTACGGATTTGCCAGCGGTTGGGGGCTGAGCGCGGTTCAGCGCATTGTCCTGGGGTTGCTGCTGGGGGCGGGATTGGTCCTGGCGGCCGTCGTCTGGCGGTTCGTCTCGCCGCGCGCGGCAGTGCTTGCGCTCTTGCTGAGTTTGCAGCCGACGATCGGCACGGCCGATTTCGTCAAGCTCGCGAACTCGAATCTGCTGCCGTTGCCGCTGGCGCTCTATTATGCCAGCGTCGCCATTACGGCGGCGTACGCCAGCCTCGTGGCGGGAGTGTTCGGTGCCCTCTGCGTGAGCGCCGCCATGAGCTTCAATCTCACCTGTGGGCTGATGGTCCCGTTTCACCTCGCGCTTGTCGGGCTGTCGGCGCGACGGCCCTACGTCGCCGTTGCTACCGTGGGTCTGGTGTTGCTGGTTGCCCCCGCCCTGGAATCCGCCGACGCAGCGCGACTGATAGCTGGCCTGCTCGTCGGCACGCCACCGGTCATCGTCGCCGTCGCGCTGGTCATCGTCGCCGTCGCGCTCGCCGTCCGTCCGCTGAGAGGGCGCCTCGCCGCGCTCCCGCTGCGCTTGCGGAGGTGGCGCGCGCGCTTCGCGGGGCTGCCGGTGCGCCTGCGTGTGCGCCTGACGATGAAGGCCGCCATCGTCTACGTCAGCCTTGCCCTGTGGACAGGCAGCCTCGTCCTGGGTTCGGTTCCTGGTCACTATCTCGCTCCGCTGGTCGTCCCGCTCGTGTTCCTCGCCGTCGACGCGACGGAGTCCATGTCGTCACGCGCGGTCATCGCGCTGGCGGCTGTCGGTCTGGTTGCCCTCCTAGCGCTACCGTTCGCACCGCTGGCGTTCATCCTGCTGAATGGCTTCATCCTGGCATGGTCCGCCGGCGTCGTTGCGATGAGCGTAGTCCGGGCGATCCGGTGGCGAACGCTCCCCCTCCTCGGACGCGACCGATTGGCACCGACTCCCGCCCTGCCGTACGTCCTGGTGGCGGCCGTACTCGTCGGAAGCGTTCCCGATGCGATTCTCTTTCCGAGAGATCGGCAGTCGTGGCCGGTGTCCGCGGCGGAACGGCTCGCGACCGGTCTGTATGCGTCGGGATACACGTTTGTGGAGCTGGCCGTGGCGGTACAGCGGCATTCGCCAGGTACGGTCGAACTGATGACGGCCATGCTCGATCCGCAACTGTCGCGGCCACCGCAGTTCGTGTCCGATCCGGGATGGTCGCTGCTGCCGCTCATCGTCGACCAGGCGATCGTCGCGCGCACGGGGGGCGTCGTGTTCGCGACCCCGATCACTGCGTCGCGGACCGCTATTGCTGTCCGCCTGCCGTCCTATCTCGACCGCACGCGTCTGCGTACCTGCGTCCTCGCCGACTGCGGCGACGAGGCGACCGGTGATGCATGTGTCGAGCGAGACCCGCGGCGGCCGCTGAGCCATCTGCCGCCGTTCTTTACCGCGGCGCGGGTGGATGCCGGCGGGGCGGGAGCGGCATCCAGCCCCGCCCACGCGGACGGGCGGTACTGCGTCACCTTCTCGTTGCCGGTGCGCACCCCCGGTGAAGGAGTTCCTCACCTGATCCACGTGTCCGAGCAGTGGTTTCAGACGACGGAAATCGTTCGAGTGACGGGTGTCGCATTCGAGGGCGAGTTGCCGGGCCCCGAAATCCGCCTCCTCGACGACCGCGAGGCGGTCGGCACGCTAGAGGTGCAGGTCACGAGTGAGGGCTTTGGTCCAGGTGCGGATTGGCTCTCGGATCCCCCGCTCGTCGAAGTGGATACCGCCAACGAGCACCTCCTGAAACCGTTCCGCACGGGACGGACCAGCCGCTTGTGACGCCATCCGCACGTACTCGCCGCAGACCGAAGAGGGCGTAGCCGTGTCACCCGCAACCATGCGCCGGCTCGATTACTGGGTCGGCGTACCGACTTGCTTCCTTCTGACGATCGCCGACCGCCTGCGACGGCTGTTCGGTCGGAGCGGCGAACGTTCCACGGCGCCCCCGAGGCGCATCTTGTTCGTGCAACTGGCCGAGATGGGCACCATGGTGGTCGCGATTCCAGCTCTGCGGAAGGCACAGGAGCTGTTCCCGGCCGCCGAGCTGCATCTGCTTTGCTTCACCGCCATCCGGTCGAGCGCGCAGCTCATCGGCGTCTTCGATCCAAAGAACATCGTGACGATCGACAGCAGCACGCTGCCGTCCGTCCTTCGCACCACCCTGCGGTTTCTCGTCCGGGCCCGCCGCGAACCGTTCGACACCGTCGTCAACCTCGAGACCTTCGTTCGCCTCAGCACCGCCCTGGGGTATCTGATCGGTGCGGGCACGCGGGTGGGATTCCACCGCTTCAACCTGGAAGGGGTCTACACCGGCGATCTGCTCACCCACCGCGTCCTGTACAACTCCCATGTGCACGCCGGGCACACGCTGCTCGATCTCGTTTACGCGCTCGTCACGCCGGACGGGCAGGTGCCGCACGTGAAACGCTCGATTGCCGGCGAGCGGTTGACGATCCCCACGATGGCGCTCGATCCCGCGGTGACGCGGACCGTCTGGCGGACGTTGCAGCAGGCGAGCACGGCGATCGACCCCTCCTCCACCATTGTGGTTCTAAACCCGAACGGCAGTGAGCGCTTCCCGATGCGGAAACTGCCGCTCGACTCCTATGCAACGCTCGCCGAGCGGCTGGTCAAGGATCCGTCGGTGGTGGTCGTCGTCACCGGTGTCGCCAGCGAACGCGCCGACGCACAGCACATCTGCGCGCGCGCGAACTCGGCACGGGTGATCGACCTGACAGGTCGGACGACGCTGCGCGAGTTGCTGCACCTGTTCGCCATCGCCCGCGCGGTGATCACCAACGACTCCGGCCCGGCCCATTTCGCCTGCCTCACGCACACCCATGTCGTCGTATTCTTCGGCCCGGAGGAGCCCAACCGCTACCGCCCGCTGACCGAGCGCTGCGACGTCGTCTCCAACGGGTTTTCGTGCAGTCCGTGTGTCGGTCCGCACAATCAGCGCCTGACGCCGTGCAATAACAACCTATGCATGCAGAGCATCGATATCGAACAGGTGGCAGCGCTGGTGCGCGAGCGCCTCGCAGCACCGCGGGCGCGGGGTGCGGCACCGGTACTTGACGGGCCCGTTGTGCGCTCCGTATAGAGACCCTGGCCGCGATATTCGCACGAACGGTCGAAGGGTTGGAACATCGGGGAACGGGTAATATGTCGCGCAAGTTCGGTGGGCCCTCTATGCGGGTGACCCGCGACCCTTCGACGGCCTGGATGCGCACCCGGCCGCGGGACGACTGAGCCGTGAACCCGACGCGCCTCCAGCATGTCGGCCCGGTCGAAGCACGATTCGAGCGCGGTATGCCGATCTCGCGGCGGTTGCCCATGGAAGGGCAGGGTGCGTCCGAGCCGCCGGCGCTCGGCGAGCTTATCAAGGAGTGACCCAGATGGAAGCGCATGCCACGGCAGCCTCGCACAAGGCGTTGATTCTGAGCACCACGGCGTTCACCGTGTGCTTCGCGGCCTGGATGCTGAACGGTGTGTTGGTGACCTTTCTGGCCAGCAACCAGGTGTTTCCGTGGGGGCCGGTCGAAGTGGGTTGGCTCATGGGTATCCCGGTGCTCACCGGGTCGATCTTTCGGCTGCCGGCCGGACTGCTGACCGACCGCTACGGCGGCAAGCCGATCTTCAGCGGCCTGTTGGTGCTGTGTGCCGTGCCGATGTGGGCGCTGTCGTACGCCGACAGCTACTGGGCGTTCGCGCTCTGCAGTTTCGGTTTCGGGCTGGCGGGGGTCGGATTTTCGGTGGGCATTGCGTTCACGTCGGTCTGGTATCCGAAGCGTCGCCAGGGTACGGCCCTCGGTATTTTCGGGACCGGCAATGCGGGGGCGTCGCTGACGACCCTGGTCGCCCCGACTTTGCTCGATCGCTTCACCGCGCACGGCAGCAATCTGGACGGTTGGCGTGCGCTGCCCAGGGTGTACGCGGCGATGCTGCTGGTCATGGGTCTCGTGTTCTTGCTGCTGGCCACGAACAAGCGGCCCGCGAGCAGCACGCTGACCGTGCGCGAGCAACTGGTGCCGTTGAAGTCGATGCGGGTCTGGCGTTTCGGCCTGTACTACTTCCTCGTGTTCGGTTGCTTCGTTGCGTTCTCGCAGTGGTTGGTGCCCTACTACGTCAACGCGTACTACATGCCGCTGGTCACCGCCGGGGCGCTGGCGGCGGTGTTCAGCTTCCCCTCCGGAGTGATTCGCGCCATGGGCGGGTGGATGTCCGACCACTGGGGCGCACGCCGGGTCATGTTCTGGGTGTTGTTCTCGTCGTGCCTGTTCAGCTTCGCCCTGATCGTTCCCCGGATGGAGATCTTCTCGCCCGGCAAGGGCATCATGGCGACGCGGCCCGGCGTGGTGACCGACGTGGAGAGCGAACGCATCGTGGTCGGCGAGCAGGCCTACCCACTGGTGCGCAAGCCGGACGCGCTGGCGGGTGGCGACTCGGGCATCGTCGTGTTTCCGAGAAAGGACATGTGGCAGGAGCCGGCAGTGGCGGTGGGCCAGGAAGTACAGCGGCGCGAGCTGCTGGCGCGCGGTGTCACGCGCATCTATTTCCAGGCCAACGTGTGGATCTTCACCGCCATCGTGATGCTGCTCGGTGTCATCTGGGGGATCGGCAAGGCGGGCGTGTACAAGTACATTCCCGACTACTTCCCCACGCAGGTGGGGGTCGTGGGCGGAATGGTCGGCGTCATCGGCGGGTTAGGAGGTTTCGTCTGCCCGATCCTGTTCGGCTACCTGCTCGAGGCCACCGGGTTGTGGACGAGCTGCTGGATGTTGATGTTCGGACTGTCGGTCGCCTGCCTGGTATGGATGGTCCGCACCGTACGCCTGTTGGAGGCGAAAGCGGCGCCGGAGCGGTCGCGCCGGATCGAGGAACCCAGCGGCCTGGAGGCGATATGAACGCGGGGCGGAAGGATCGGCGTGTCGCCGTCCCCGAGCTGTCCTGAAGGTCTGCTATTCCTGCCACCACGGCTTGGTCCGCCCCCGGGACAAAGTGACGGTCGACGTCCGACTGCGCGCGTGTTCGTAGCAGACGAAACGCAGAGCAAGTATCGCATCGGAAGGAGAGCGGTATGCCGACCGAGACACGGGCATTCGTGTCGAACGGGCGGCCGGCTTTTTCAGCCGGCTGTTCCTCACCGCCGAGGGATGTGTCGATCCGCATGCGCCGTATCGCCAGTCGCGGCGGACGGCGCCGGTGCACCGCGCCAGGCAGGGGATGTGGCTCCACGACGACTGCTGGGCCGCGTCGCGCGTGAGGTGGTGGGTTTCAGTCCGGCGATCCGGACCCCCGCCGGCGTTGCCGATGCGAGCTAATCGGCAACGCGATTGACAATTAGCCCCGCCGTGCCGATGCTGCCCACATGATCGAGCGGACGCTTGCAGCAAAGCTCGCTGCGCTGGCCCGCACGTTTCCCCTGGTCACAGTCACCGGCCCTCGGCAGTCGGGCAAGACGACCCTTTGCCGGGCAGCTTTTCCGGACAAGGCATACGTGTCGCTCGAGGCGCCGGACGTCCGCGAGTACGCTCGGCGCGATCCACGCGGACTCATTGCCGACCATGCCCGGGGCGCGATCTTCGACGAGATCCAGCGCGCGCCGGATCTGCTCTCGTATCTGCAGGGCGAGGTCGACGAGCGCCCCGCAGCCGGACGTTTCATCCTCACCGGTTCGGCAAACTTCGCTCTGCTGCAGTCGGTGTCGCAATCGCTGGCTGGACGCACGGGCCTGCTGCAACTGCTGCCGCTGAGCCTTGCTGAAGTGCGCCGTTTTCCGAACCCGCCGGATGATCTCTTCACCCTCTTGTGGCAGGGAACCTACCCCGCGCTTTACGATCGCGGCAGCGCACCCGGCGATTGGTACGGCGCCTATGTGGGCACGTACGTCGAGCGCGATGTGCGCCAGATTCTTGATGTCGCCGACCTGGTTGTCTTCCAAACCTTCCTCCGTCTCTGTGCCGGACGGACAGGGCAACTGCTCAACGCCTCCGCCCTGGGCGCCGATGCGGGCGTGACCCACAACACCGCACGGGCATGGCTGGCCGTGCTCGAGGCCAGCTATTTGGCCCTTCGCCTCCTGCCCTTTCATACGAACCTGAACACCCGCCTGGTCAAGACGCCGAAGCTCCACTTCTACGATTCCGGGTTGGTGTGCTACCTGCTCGGGATCACGCGCCCGGAGCAGCTCCGCGACCATCCCCTCCGCGGCCCCATCTTCGAGTCGTGGGTGGTCTCGGAAATCATCAAGGCACGCCTGCACCAGGGACTGCCGCCGAATCTGTCCTTCTATCGCGACCGCAAGGGCCTCGAGATCGACGCCATCCTCGAGAGCGGGCGCGATCTCCTCGCCGTAGAGACGAAGTCGGGACAGACGGTCGCCGAGGATTTCTTCGCGGCCCTGCGGTCCTTCGCCGCCATCTTTGCGGGCAAGCCGACTCCGCGAGTGCGAAGCATGGTCGTTTATGGCGGTAGCCAGTCGCAGCGGCGGTCGGACGCAACCGTTGTGCCGTGGACAGCGCTCGATGGCGTCGACTGGACCTGAAGCGATGAGGAGCAGGGATCGAGCTTCCTGGGCATCGTCCGTCGAGCGAAGGAGCACTTGCAGGCGCAGCGTTGAACTATTCACGTTGCCGAACCGTCCCCAGCCCCGGGATCGTCGGTCACTCGCGGTAGAGCTCCGCGGTGTCCTCGGCATACGGGTTCGCTCCCCCGGCAACCAGCACCTCTCCGTTCGGCAACAGGGTGGCGGCCGGGCCGAGGCGCCTCGCCGCCATGGGGCCCGTAAACGAGAAAGTTCCGGTACTTGGATCGTAGACTTCGGCAACGTTCAGGGGGATGAAGGGGAAGAAGATCCCGCCGGTCACGAGCACCTTGCCGCTGGCAAGTCCGACCACGGTCGGGGACCTGCGATTGTCGGCGAGGCTGCCGGTGGCCACGAAGGTCAGGATGGAAGGATCGTACAGCTCAGCCGTGCCGAGTACGTTGCCGTCGACATCCTCCCCGCCTACCACGAGCACGGCGTCGCTCCCCGGGATGCGCGTCGCGGCGGCGTAACGGCGTGCCGTCGTCATGTCGCCGACGGGGGAAAAGGTACCCGTGACGGGGTCGTAAAGCTCGGCGACGGCCGTCGGGAAGTAGGTTGCGCCGAGCCCGCCCGCCACGAGCACGTGGCTCCCCGTGAGTGCTGCCATGGCGTCGAAGCGCTCGATCGTCATGTCACCGGTTGCGGAGAAGGAACCCGTTTCCGGATCGTACAGTTCCGCCGTTCGGGTGACGCCCCCCGCCATGCGGGTCGTCATCCCTCCCGCGACGAGCACCTTGCCGTTTCCGAGGAGTGCTGCCGCGCAAAGGATGCGGGGCCTGATCATGGCGCCGGTCGGGACAAAGCTTCCCGAGACCGTATCGTAGACCTCGGGGCGCTCGATCGGTTCGCCGTCTCCGTCTTGTCCACAGATCATGAGCACCTTGCCGTCAGGAAGCAGGACCGCCTGAAAACCGGACTGTTCCGCGTTCATGCTCCCGGTCGCGGTGAACTGTTGCGTCTCCGGATCGTAAATCTCCGCGCGCGGGAGTAGCTCCCCGGAGTAGCCGATCCCGCCTGCGATGAGCACCAGCCCATTCGAAAGAGGCGTTGCGGTGGGGCCGCGCATCCGTTCCGTGGTCATCTGGCCTGCCGTGGTTACGAAACCCGGTAGCACCTCGAGGGTCAACGCGACCGTAGTGCGCCCCGACCCGTTCGCGCCGGTGACCGTGTACTCGGCGCGTCCCGTCGGATAGGTCGGAGTTCCGCTGATGAGGCCCGTCCTGACGTCCAGTGTCAGGCCGGGAGGGAGGGCAGGGGAGACGGAATAGGAGGCGATCGCCCCGCCGCGGCTGGTCGGCGTGTTCTCGAGTGACAGGCCCACGGTGTAGCTCGCGGGGTTCTCGGCGTACGCGAGCTGCGCAGGCGCGGGTTCCGCGTCGCTGCCGCAGCTGGCGGTCATCCCGGCCGTTGCGATACCGACGAGTGCCATCACCGTTCCGAGGCGATCGAGCATTGCGCATTCCTCCTCGTGCCATCTGGCGCTAACTGTCCCCCTGTGCGACGGGGCCGGAAGTCGAGCCGGGGACGGAAGTATGCAAGGCGCGAGCCTCCACGGCCGCGATGGCACAGGCTGGGGAGCCGTTCCACCAACGACCGCGGCTTTCCCCATCTTCGGAACGCCCGGCTATGGAGCCGATTGGCTGCGATCGTTCCGGTTACCGCCACCCCGACGCGACGATGGCGAGCAACACGCCGACCATGCCGACGCCGGCACCGCGGAGCAGGGCGGTCGCCGCCAAGCGCGCGGCCGGTTCGTCGAGCCCGGCCCCGCGACGGGCGATTTCCACGAACCGCTCCGGTGCACCCAGTGGCCGCGGGTCCGGCACGATGCAGAGCAGAACGAACCAGACCACGAGTGCAAGACCGGCGATGCGTGGTGCCCGGGGCCGATCGGCAATCGAAACCGCTGCCGACATAGTCAGCGCGACGGCTCCTCTGGAGACGTGGCGGCCGACAATCGGCCTCCGGGAAACATCGCATCAACGTCGCTACGGCACGGAAGAGGGCATTCCGGGTCGCACCGGGTCAGGCTGTCGAAGTTCCATGCGTGGGCCGTCAGACGGCGGCCGTTTTCGCGCCTTCGCGGCTGTTTTCGCGGGACGGCAAGGCTGCCGAAGCTCGCCGGTCCAGGTTCGGACGGTGCGGTGGCGAGTCAGGCGACGCGTGAGAAGACGTCGTGGGGGTCCAACGCCAGTCAACGCGGTCGCCGTGTCCTTGTGGGTGCTCGGTGGCACCCGCCCGCGCAGCCCTCGCCTCATCAGCCGCCTTGAGCTAGTGGATGCAGCGGGAGAGATGTGGATGAAAGGCGAGCGCGCGGTTTCGGTGGCACGGGCTCGACGGCAGGGCGGTGAAAACCTCGTGGCGACTCGCTTTATGGTGCGTGTTCCGCCGAGCAGGCGGGTCACGCTCGCCGTGCCCTCAGAGAGCGAGCCCGGGGAAGCCGAGGTAATCGTGCTGCATCGGCCCGCGAGGCCCGCGCCGCGGCAAGCGCCGGGATCAAGATCGCGACGGCATCCTGCCTTCGGACTTTGGGCGTCACGACCCGAGGCCGCCGACCCCGTCGCATTCGTGGACGGGCTGCGCCGTCGGATGACGGAACGGGGCGCACCAGTGCGCAAAGCTCGGTGATCATCGAGACGACCATTCTCGATGATCTCTTGCGAGGATCGGCCCAGGCACGGGCGTTCCTCAGAGGGGTTCCGCTCGGAGACCGCCTGATATCCTCTGTCACAGTCGCAGAACTCGTCGAAGGATGTCGCAATCGTCGCGAGCTTGGGGTTCTCGACCGCGAGCTTCGCCTTTACGAGATCGTTTGGATCGACGAGGCCCAATCGCAGCTGGCCGACCGCTGGCACCGTCGCTTCCGCCTGAGTAAAGGCATCGGTTACCTGGACTGCCTCATTGGTGCGGCGGCCTTCTGTTCGTCGACTCCTCTCTCGACCCTCAACGACAAGCATTTCAGGATTCTACCGGGCGTCGTTGTCTCACGCCCCTACTGACGGACGGCATGGACTCGCCCGCTCATCGCCCGGCCCGGCCCGCCGCCCGTCGCCATGCGCAGTCCCGGTCGCTTCGCCGAGCCGTTCGAGCGAGCGTTCTAAGGTAGCCACGTGGCGCTGGAGCGTTGCGCGAGTGGGGGCGAAGAACCAGTGGCAGCGCGCGTTCCGGCGCAAGAGCAGGAAGGGCGGCTGACGAGATACCTGTACGCGCAACTACGTTCGGACGCACCCAACTGGCAACCGCAGGTGCAGGCGGCGGTCTGATCCGGCGGTTGCCCGAAATGGCTCCCCATCGCGCATAGTTCTCGACATTGACGTGTTCGACGCGAGCACAGCGCCGCGGGGTCAAGCAGTGCAGTGGCTCCCGGGCCGCCGACGGCGTCCTCGCGGCGATCACACAAACCCTAAGCCGCCCGATACCCGCGTGGGCTCGCCGGTACGGGTCGCGGCAGCGCGGTAGCGAGTCCGGCGACCCGTGACCAGGGGTGATGGGTGTCCAACAGCACCCTGTCACGTGACCCCTCGCGGCTGTCGAGTTCTTTGGTGCCGTTGAGTTTGTCCGCCTGCGCGGGAGCCTGGCACCGGCAGAAGGGCGATGGCGAGTAGCGAGTATGCCAGGTGCACCAGCGGGCTCTTGGGAAACGCCGGGAAATCGACGATACGCTCTGGCCCGGATGGGCACAGCCATGACACCGGCAACCTTCACCGCGAAATGGGGCCGGGCCGACCTGACCGAGCGGGCCAGCTACCAGCAGCATTTCCTCGACCTCTGTGACCTGGTGGGGCACCCGAAGCCGGCGGAGGTCGACCCCACCGGCGAGTCGTTCTGCTTCGAGAAGGGCGCCTCCAAGTCCACCGGCGGCGACGGGTTCGCCGACGTCTGGAAGCGCGATGCCTTCGCGTTCGAGTACAAGGGCCGCCACAAGGACCTCGACGCCGCCTATCAGCAGCTCCTGCAGTACCGGGAAGCCCTCGGCAACCCGCCGCTGCTCGTCGTCTGCGACACCGATCGTATCGTCATCCACACGAACTTCACCGCCACCGCAAAGCGGGTGCACGAGATCACCCTCGCCAACATTGGCACACCGGCGTCAATCGAACTGCTCCGGCATCTGTTCCACGACCCCGAACGGCTGCGGCCGGGACTGACCCGCCAGGCGATCACCGAGGACGCGGCAGCCCGCTTCGCCACCCTGGCGCAGCGCCTGCGCGATCGCGGCATCGAAGCCGATGCGGTGGCCCGGTTTCTCGACCGCGTCGTGTTCTGCATGTTCGCTGAGGATGTCGGCCTGCTGCCGACCGGGAGACGATTCCGCGAATCAAGGCCACGGGCGATGTGTTCTTTGCCGTGAGCGATCGCGAATGGATTCTGAACGGCGCGAACGTTCACATCTCGATGCTCGGCTTTGACGACGGCTCCGAGAAAGGCCGGACGCTGGACGGCCACACTGTGGCCAGCATCCACACGAACCTGACCGCGGCTGCGGACGTAACAGCCGCACGGCGCCTTCAGGACAACTTGAACCTGAGCTTCATGGGCGACACCAAAGGAGGCGACTTCGACATCGACGCGACGACTGCGGTACGACTGCTCCTGCAGCCGAACCCTGCCGGACGACCCACAAGCGACGTCGTTGTCCCGTGGGTGAACGGGCTCGACATCACCCGCCGCAACCGGGATTGCTGGATCGTCGACTTCGGAACGACGCTCGATCAAGGCAGTGCGTCTCGGTTCGAAGCCGCGTTCGAGTATGTGCGCGCGAAAGTCTTCCCATTTCGCCAGGCTAACAAACGACCGACGTACCGTGATCGCTGGTGGATCCATATGGAGCCCAGGCCGGCTATGCGAGCGGCGCTCGCGAAGCTGCCTCGTTTTCTCGCGACGCCAACGGTCGCCAAGCACCGGCTGTTCGTCTGGATCTCCGGCCCGACTCTTCCTGACCATCAACTGATTGTGGTGACGCGGGATGACGACTCTTCGTTCGGCGCGCTGCATTCGAGGTTCCATGAGGTGTGGGCGCTTGTTCATGGCACCCAGGTGCGAGAGAGGGAATCGGGGTTTCGCTACACGCCGACCACGTGCTTCGAGACCTTCCCTTTCCCCGAACCGACCGACCGCCAGCGGGATGCAATCGCCGCCGCGGCCGCCGAGTTGAACGCTCTGCGCGAGCGGTGGTTGAACCCGCCGGAGTGGACGCGCGAGGAGGTGCTGACGTTTCCCGGCAGCATCGACGGACCCTGGGCCAGGCATGTTCGAGAACCCGGTGCAGACGGCATCGGAACCGTCCACTACCCGCGCATCGTTCCTGCCGATGACGGGGCGGCCCGCGAGCTGAAGCGCCGGACCCTCACCGCGCTCTACAACCAGAGGCCGACCTGGCTCGTGAACGCCCATCGCGCCCTGGACGAGGCGGTGGCAGCCGCTTACGGCTGGCCGGCAGACCTGCCGGACGACGATCTTCTGGGCCGGCTGTTGGCGTTGAACCTGGAGCGGGCCAGTAGTGACGGGTCCGTCGACGCGGGCGCCGCAGAACGCACATCGACGCAAGGGGAGAGCTGAATCGTGAAGCGCGATATGGACCTGATCCGCGAGATCCTCATCGCGATGGAGGAGCGTCCAGCCGAGGCGCGGGGGGAGACGCTCCACGTTGCCGACCGATCCGATACCGAGGTGGCCTACCATCTGCGCCTGCTGGTCGATGCGGGGTTCATCACAGCGATCAAGGCGTCCAGCAATGCCGGTCCGGCGTGGTTGCCGCTGGACCTCTCCATGAAGGGGCACGACTTCCTCGACGCCGCGCGCGACAAGACCAGGTGGACCAAGGCCACGACACTCATGAAGGAGAAGGCCGGCGGGTTCGCATTGGATGTCCTGAGAGATCTGCTCGTCGGCATGGTGCGCGGAACGATCAGCCCGTAACCGCTTGCGACAGGCACGGCCCCCTGTCAGGAGTCCCCGCATGATCGCGGAACCCAATCGCGCCGACCTCCACATGCTCCTCGCCCTCATCGAGTCGCCGGGCCAGCAGGCCACCCCGGACGCACTCGTGGAGAGGGTGAAGGAACTACCGGCGTTCGACGACGATGCGTTCGAGAAGTACGGGCGGCAGGTGCACAACCGGCAGCGGAACTGACGGTCAGTCCGCCGGCCGGCCCAGCCGCCTGGTCGTGCGAGCCGGAACTCGACGATTGGAGGGGACCAGGATGGGCAAGGACTCCAGCTTCAGCAGCCGCCGAGAGGGGCACACTTTCGTCGATCTGTCTCACGGCGCAGACGTGCTCATCGCGAAGTCGGAGTGGGGTTAGGACGACAACTACTACACGACCATGGGGGCCTTGCTCCTGACGGCGTTCACGTTCGAGGCGTACCTGAATCACCTCGGTGAGCATCTGCTGAGCTTGTGGTCGTACCCTGAACGGCGCGGGGTCGAGAAAAAATACGATGTGCTCTGCGACGCCCTGGGTATCGCTCCGGATTTCTCGCGGCGACCGTACCAGACGTTGGGCCAGCTCCTGCGGTTTCGGGACGCTCTGGCGCACGGCCGGTCCGAGATCCTCGAAGAGACCAAGATGATCAGCGTCCGCGATGATCCCGAGCGGCACTCACCCAGGACGCGGTGCGAGGAGTGTTGCACGCTGCAGAACGCCAGGCTCGCAAAGATAGGCGTCGAGGCGCTCATCACAGGAATGCACGAGCGCGCCGGCCTCGGGGACCACCCCTTCAAGAGCGGCATGACCGAATCGCACATCTCCGTGTCTGAGCAGGGAGTCCGCAGCCACAAGGCCAGGAAACCCGACAGGCGCTGAGGCTGCCGGCCGCCCGTCGCCGCGGAGAAATCGCCGGCCTCGCACTTGCCGCTGTCGACCCTGTTTCTCCTCCGCTGTGCCTGCAGGGTGCCTCCAGGCCCCCGAATGGCCGGCGGCGACGCCGGCGCCAGAAACGCAGAAAGCCCCGATTTCTCGGGGCTTTCTCGAATGGGCCGCGTAGGAGTCGAACCTACGACCCGCTGATTAAGAGTCAGCTGCTCTAGCCAACTGAGCTAGCGGCCCGTTTGTGGTGCGGCATCGCGCTACGACCGCACCCGCGTGGCGAAGTCGATCTTTTAGCGATGCACAGTCGCCGGCGTCAAGCCGCGCAGCTCCCGATCGGCCGTCCCCGCGTTCCGCGCTTGACCGCCGCGCGCGCCGATGGTTTCCTGCCGGCAGACGGGCCGGGTCCGTCGCATCCAATATGACGAACAGGCACGGGAGGATTGCTATGCGGTGGGGTTGGCGGCTGGGGTGGGGAGCGCTTGTGGTCGCCCTGAACGTACTCGGGGGCGCGGGACGGGCCGCGGCGGCCAGCGACGATACCGGCATGTCCCTGCGGATCTTCAAGCGGCGCCACGAGATGGTGCTCGTCGACAACAAACAACTCGTGCGGAAGTTCACCGTCGCCCTCGGGCGTGCCCCGGTCGGTGCCAAGCTCGTACGCGGCGATAATCGCACCCCGGAAGGCCGCTATTACGTGTGCGAGAAGAACGCCAACAGCCGCTTTCACCGCTTCCTCGGGCTCAGCTATCCGAACCGCGAAGACGCCGACCGCGGCTTCGCTCGCCGCCTGATCAGCGCTGACCAGTGGGGCGACATCTTCTTCGCCAACCTGCAACGCACCGTCCCGCCATGGAGCACCCCCCTCGGCGGTCGCGTCGGCATCCACGGCCAGAGCGGCCGCGATATGAGCCTCGACTGGACCGAAGGCTGCATCGCGGTGAGCGACGCCGATATCGATTACCTCTACGCCACCGTGCCCGTCGGTACGCCGGTGATCATCTCGGACTGACGCTCCGGCAAGACTGTTCGACTCCGGGCCCGTCGCCTGAGCGTTCGCCGCCCGACAGCCTCCGACCCGACCGTCAGTCCATCCCCAGTGACTGCCGGCCCTCCGGCGAAATCATCTGCGGGCTCCACGGCGGTTCCCAGACGACTTCGACGTCGGCCTCGCCGATCCCCGGCACCTGCAGGAGTTTGTAGCGCGCATCCTGGGCGATGTGCCCGCCCATGCCGCATCCCGGGGCGGTCAGGGTCATCTTCACATCTACCCGGTGCTTGCCCTCCGGCAGGTCGCTGATCTGCATGTCGTAGACGAGGCCGAGATCGACGATGTTGACGGGAATCTCGGGGTCGTAGCAGGTCTTCAGTTGCGTCCAGACCTGGGATTCGAGATCGCCCTGTGTTGCTGCCGCTGCCCCCGGCGCCGCTTGCTCGTCCGCCTTGCCGATGGCGTCGCCATTGGCGCTGGAGATGCGGAACAGCCCCCCGAGGCTGGGCACCTGCAAGGTGTAAGTGCCGCCCAGCGACTGCGTGATGATGCCGACCGTACCCCTCGGTAACGTAACCGTGTAGCCGGCGGGAATCTGCACGGCTTCGCAGTCCCGGCGCAGCTCAACCTGCTCGGTGCTCATAGCTCACCCTCCCGACTCTGAACCGATGTGACGCGAGTGTAAGCTCCTGCGCCGGCCCCGGCAAGCGGGGCGCGTCACCTCGGCAAGGGGAGGGGAATCTTCTTCCACCACGGGGCGCCCGCCTGATCGTACTTTGCGGGTGTCGACGGGCTGGCGGCACGCGGGGCCGCGGCCTTCCGCGCGGCGGTCTTCTTCGACGGGGCTTTCCGGGCTACCGCCTTGCTGGCCGTCGCCGGCTTCTTCACGGCCGGACCCTTGCGGGCTCCGGCGGTCTTCTTCCTGGGGGTCTTCGTTGCCATGCCTTTCCTCCACCTCCTGCACGCGGCCCATCGGTCTGACCGCGCCCGACTACATGGCAACGATCCCCGGCCACGTCAATGAAGCCCCCGGCACTGCGCGTAAGACTTCGAGTAAAGCGGACTCTTGATCGTCCGAGGGCATATCGGTACACAGGAGGGGCTGTTCGTCGCCGGGTGTCTGCGCCGGCGGTCGCTGCCCAACATACGTCCCCGTCGTCTAGCCCGGCCCAGGACACCGGCCTTTCACGTCGGCAACACGGGTTCAAATCCCGTCGGGGACGCTTTCTTTCCGCAAGGGCTTCTCGCCATCGTGCGGGGCGATTCCGCGCTCCGTATCGCGGTGACAAACGCAAGCCGATCGTCGATTCTTGCGCGCTGTGGATGGCGCCGAGGAAACAGCCGTTAGTTCCGGTCGATCACTGCCAGCGGAGTGCCGCAATATTCCGCGCTAAACCCCGTTCCTGCGTCTACATTTCGTAAGCGGAAGAAAGCCGCTTATATGCGCAGGAATCAGGATGCGGGCAACGATATTCTGGCCCACACGGTCGCCAGAAGCGGCCGCCCCAGGGCTACGTGCCGGAAATGGCAGCGCGGATGTCGGACAGGGTCACCATCAAGGTCATCGGTTCGCAAGGGCTCTCCTCGAAGCCCAAAGCGAGGTAGAACTTCTTCGCCCGGTCCGAAAGCGCGTGAACGATGATGCCGCGGATGCCGATGGCGTCCGCCGCCTGCGTCACGCGGAGCGCCGCCTCGCGGAACATGGCCCGCCCAATGCCCTGTCCCTGCCATTCGCGATCCACGGCCAGGCGCGCCAGCACCGCCACCGGAACAGGGCTCGGCATATTCCGCCGCAGGCGCCCGGTTGCACTGTCCGCCGCAACTACACCAGCGGCCAGGGCGTAATATGCGACGGCGCGCCGCCCTCGGCAGACGACGTACGTACGCGTCGCGCCGCTCGCCTGATTCCCCCGGGCAGGGCGCTGCAGCCAATCGTCCAGGCTCGGCTCGCCCGAATTGAAGCCGCCGATCTCGTCCTGCTCCGTCAGCGGCGCGGGCGGCAGCAGCGGACCTACTTCTCCCATGGCGCGGGCGCCTGCAAGCTGCGCCGCAGGCGGGAATTGGGCCGTGGCGGCGCATCCAGCCGCGCGACGAAGTCGGCGTAGGCTTTTGGGCTGATGGCGAACACCGTCCGATCCAGCAGGGCATTCTCGGCGGCGTGACGGGCAGCGTCCTGTCGGTAACCGACGCCGCCAAGGCCCTCGGCGTCACCCGTCCTGCGCTCTCGGCCTTGCTCAACGGCCACGCGGCGCGGTCGCCCGAGATGGCCATCCGCGTCGAGAAGGCGTTCGGTCCGAAGATAGATACCCTTCTGCGAATGCAGCCTTTTTGTTTGACAAGAGACCGGATCCGGAGCAAGGTCGCAAAAACGGGAACCAGACACGGCCATGGGGCCACGGGGGAGAGCCATGTTGGCAAGACTTATAGTTCTGGGGATCGCCGGGGGTGTCGTTGCCGGTTGCATGCCCAGTGCCGTCTACGGCGCCGAAACGCCGGAGCAACACTGCCATCGGGAGCGTTATCGAGCGGCAGCGAAGTATGCCGCCTGCCATCAGAAGGCCATGGGGAGGCACCACGGCTCGGGCGGGGTGGGAGACCCCTCCGTTGCGGCCAGTTGGAAGTGTACCGTCAAGTACGCCGCGAACTGGTCGAGGCTGCGGGCGATCGGGGCGGGACCGTGTGACGGAAATCGGTTCGAGACCGACGTCGACGGAAAGACGGTTACGGACAAGCTCACCGGGCTCGTATGGGAGCGCAAGACGGGCGACGGGACCGTGCACGACGTGAACAATTCCTACACCTGGAGCGCCGGTTCCGCGGACGCCGACGGGACCGTTTTCTCGGGGTTGCTGCAGAGCCTGAACGGCGGCGCCTGCTTCACCGGCCAGTGCGACTGGCGTCTCCCTACCATCGCGGAGCTGGCAACGATTCGGCTTCTGTCCACTTCCCCCGTTACATGCAGCGGATTGCCGTGCATCGATCCGATCTTCGGAACGACAATGGCGGCGATATACTGGTCGTCGACGACCGATGCGGTTACCCCGAGCGATGCCTGGGTGGTGTTCTTCGATAGCGGTCACGTGTCGAGGGCGGGCAAGGCATATGCGAACTACGCCCGCGCCGTGCGTGGCGGATTGTAATGCGGTAAAGGGGGCGATTCCGTTCCCACCTTCGCGTCTGTTCCCCTGGCCGCTTCCCGCCGCAAGGCGAAGCCAGGGAGTGGATCGAAAATGAATACCTGCGGTCCCCGCGGAGCGGCGGGCGGGTTTCTTCGTTAACCCTGATGTGAGAACAAATCTGCCGTCCGCAGATGGCGCAGATGAACGCAGATGCCGGCAAACAGCCGCCGGCAGTGACGGGGCCCTCGAAGCTCAGGAGCCGATCCGAAGCTCATTGGCCATGGGTTCGAAGACGAGTTCCGCGGGCGGCGATTCCGGCGCCTGATCTGTTTTACGATTTCCGAGTGTGCGCGCACGGCGCGAAGAAATCTTCAGGCCATGGAGCGGCAGTGCCTTCCCGTTCGTCCCGAGTAGCGCCTTCTTCTGGCGCGTATCGAGGGACAGGCTCGGCAGGGGCGCGCCCCTCGATACGGAGCCCGGGGGAAGGGCTCCTACTCGGGGCGAACGGGGTCGGTGCCACCATTGGGTTGCGGGTGTCAGCCCGCGCTAGGTTACTAGTTCGCGAGTTCGTCGCATGGTGCGAAAACTTTCGGAATGCGGATTTCGGATTGCGGACGAGGGATTCATGAGTTCCGCAATCCGCATTCCGCAATCCGCAATGGGTTGCGGGCGAAGCCCGCGCTGAGAACTCTGCGTCATCTGCGGATTTATTCTGTCGTATCGAGGTTAACCACGTTGATCGGCGACCCGGCGAGGAACGCCTCGACGTTGCGGACGGTTGTCGCCATCAGCCGGCGGCGCGCCGCCAGGCTGGCCCAGGCGACATGCGGCGTGATTAGACAATTGCGGGCGCCGAGCAGCGGATTGTCCGCCCGGATCGGCTCCGTCGACGTGACGTCCACCGCCGCGCCCGCGAGCCGGCCGGCGTCGAGCGCCGCCGCAAGCGCGGCTTCGTCGATGAGCCCCCCGCGCGCCGTGTTGATCAGGTACGCCGTCGGCTTCATGCGCGCGAGCAGGGTACCGTTCACGAAGCCCGCCGTCGCCGGCGTCAACGGACAGTGCAGGCTGACCACATCGGCCGCCGAGAAAAGCTCCGGCACATCGAGCCACGTCAGCGGGTACGGAGCGGCGTCCATGCCCCGCGGACGGGTGGCCAGCAACTGCATGTCGAAAGCCCGCGCGATCGTTCCCACCCGCCGGCCGATCCGACCGAATCCGACGATCCCGAATTTCAGCCCGGTCAGCTCGACGATCGGTTGCCGCCAGAAACAGAAATCCGCCGCGCGACTCCATTCGCCCTCGTGAACGGCAGCGTCGTGCAGGGCGACGTGGGCGCATAGCTCCAACAGCAGGGCAAAGACGTGCTGCGCGACGGAGTCCGTCCCGTACTCGGGGACGTTCGACACCGCAACGCCGCGCGCCCGCGCCGCTGCCACATCGACGACGTCGTAGCCGGTGGCCAGCACCGCCACGAAGCGCAAACGCGGGAGCCGCTCCAATACGTCGGCCGCGAGACGCGTCTTGTTGGTCAGTACGATACTTGCGTCGCAGGCCCGCTCGACAACCAGTTCCGGAGGCGTACGATCGTAGACGGTCAGGGACCCGAGTTGCGCGAGCGCGTCCCACGGATTGTCACCCGGGTTCAACGTCTGGCCGTCGAGAACGACGATCTCCATGCCCGCAGAGTCGACGGAGTGCGCCGCGGAGTCAACCTTGGACTTTAGACTCGCGATGTGGTTCGGAAGACGCCGATGATCCCAGCACGTGCCGTTCTCTTCGACCTCGGCGGAACGCTCTACGACTACGGCGCCCTGGCGGGCGCCGAACGCGAGAGCCTGGTCGAACCGGCGAGATGGGCAGGCGTCGACGCCGGGCACTCGCGTGCGGTGGCCTTGCGTGCAAGGAGGAACGATCGCGATGCGGAATCGGGTTTGGATGGGGGCCGCCTCGTTGGCCGTGGCGATGGCGTTCGTTGGCGGTGTGGCGGCGTGCGGTGGCTTTGTGCCGTACCGTAAGATGGCACAGGCTGCCGGCAGCCTGTTGAGTGCGCGGGCTCAGGCAGAGGACCAGATCATGCAACTCGATCTGCGCCGCGCGATCATGACGGACGACGCTCTGGCCGCCCTGGGGATCAGCCCCCACGTGTACATGGCGCGGGGATTTATTGTCGGGCGGGTGGACAACCGGGCGCAGGCGGATGCACTGGTGGCCGCGGCGCAGGGCGTTACCGGTCTGCGCTCCGTGAACTACTACCTGCCCGTTGCGCCAGGGGGCGCTACGGTTCTGGCCGAGGACGTCGAAAAGGCGGCCGAAATCAAGGCTGCGATTGCCGGCGCCGGCGACCTCGTCGTGACGCGGTACGACGTCAGCGTCGTCGACGGGCACGCCGTGCTGCTTGGAGTGGTGGGGTCCGCGGAGGAGAGCGCCGGCGTCGAAACGGCGGCGCTCTCGGTCGACGGGATCGGCGGAGTAACCAACTTCCTGTTGCCGGTGGAAGGCCCTTACGCGGCCCTGCGACCGCGACTGCGCTGAGTGAATCGTCAATTCCCGCCTGCCGTCGACGATCGGAAGCGGGGAGCCCAGCCGGCGTCCCCTCAAGGGCGCGGGCTGCTCGTAGGATCGACGTAGATCGGCGACGACCAGGCGCGCTCTTCGATGGTCGCCAGGCAATCGTCGTCTTTCGGAGTGCGGTAGTCGCCCCAGCACGGATTGACCTGAATGCAGCGTCCGTTCTCGTCGAACTTGCAGCGCAGGTTGGCGCCGTTCACCGCCGGGCTCGGCTCCTCGATGGCCCGGGCGTAGTAGACCGCCGGGCGTGCGCCAGCGACGAAGTCGGGGTCCTCGAACTGAACGACGCAACCAGCCTCGCTCGGTTCGCAGGCGAAGGTGCGCCACGGGTCCTCGATCAGTCCGGCAATCGCCTCGTTCGGTGCGACCTGCGGGCGAACCCGGACCACCTCGATACGCGTGATCCGCTTACGTTGGTCGGACGGGTTGTAGCACTCGCCCTTGCAGAGGCTGGCAAGGCGCTCCGGCGTCAGCGCCTGAGCGGCGTAGTCCGGGCAGCCGGCGTTCTGTCTCAACGCTCCGACGGCACGAACCTCGAAGCGCGGCGTGCGGCCGAGCCGCACCTGACTGCCCATCGGGACGTTGGCGATGCCCCCGCCGGGGCTGTCGGCGTTCAAGAGATCGAACCAGAGCAGAATCCGATCGCCGCTGGTTCCGTAAACTTCCTTGCGCTTGACGGCGTTCCAGACCTCGTCGCGACTGCGCCCGCTGGCGTGGACGGCGACGAGGCCACCGGTCATGAAAAACGACGCCTGTCGTTCCGCTTCGAGCGCCGCGAAGCCGCGCCGGCCGACTTCCTGTATGTCGACGACGACGGCCCTGGGCTCGGGTGCCGGACGTTCTCCCAGGAGACGCCGGCGCCACTCCGCGCTGACCGCACCGCCGTTCTCGGTGTTACCGAGGCGGCCGTACTCTTTGTAGCCCGTGCCGGGGCGGGCCTGATGGTTGTCGCTGGAGGCGATAAAGCCGAAACGGAACCGCCGCGGGTTGCCGGGGTCGTCGAAGTTGGAAATGGCGAGTGCGTACTGGACCGACCCTCCGGGTCGATAATTGAACGACGGGATGAAGCAGTCCTTACACTGACCCGAGTCCAGCCACTCCTCGGCGGTGTTGCCGGGGACGGCCCAGGGGCCGAGGATGCCCGCTTCCGCGTATCGTTGTCGGGCCTCGGCGGCGCGCCGCTCGCATTCGTCCTTGCCGAGACCGGCGGCGGCGCAGCGCGCGGCAACGATTTCGCCGGCGCGCCAGCAGCTCGGCAGGTAGTCTTCCGTCGGCGCGGCGCAACGTGGTGTACCGTTGACGTCGAACTCGACTTCCTTCCAACTGCGGTATTCTTCGGAGTTGCCGTGGCCCGACATGACCTCGACAATGAACTGCCGGGCGGGGTCCTGCATCTTCCCGGCCAGTTGCTTGTCCCAGGTCGTGCCCGGCGGGGAGTAGAAACCCCACGTGTTGCCGTGCGGGATAACGACGCTATCGAAACCCCACTGGTCGAGCTTTTCGAACAGATCGGCCGGCGTCGCCGCGGAGTCGTAGCAGTCGGGCGGCAGGTCGCGGCTGGCGACGCCTCTGGGGCAGTCGGGCACGCTCCGAACCTCGTTCATGAACTCGATGAAGTTGTAGTACCGCTGCCGGTTGGGGAAATCGAGCAACGGCAGCAGGAGCGGCACGCGGCCTACCGATCCGCGCAGTCCGTCGCTGGCAATCCCGGCGGCGGCAATCGGCCGCGTGGGCACCTCGTCGTCGGCGAGTCCTTTGAAGATGACGTTCTTGTGCCCGTAGTGGTCCTGCGGCGTGGCGCCCACCTGACTCCACTCCCAGCCGAGAAAGACGGCGACGTCCGGGTTACTGGGATCGCCGGAAACGGCTTCGCACTGGCGGATCGCCTCCTTGGTTTCCGCCCAGCGCCGCGGCGTACTGGCCTCGGCGTGGTCGTTGATCGACCAGAAGTCGAGGGCAGCGCAGAAGCGCGCGAAGTCGCAGGCGTCGGACACGGGGTGAGCGCCTTCGCCCTGCAGCATGGGCAGGCTCCAGAGAAATGCATCGGTCGAGTAGGTGCTATGGACGTGGAAATCACCGAAGAGGATCTGCTTCGGTTGCGAGGTGGTGACGGCGCGGGCGGCCACGGCGTCGGTCCTGGCGCGCGCCTGCACCAGCGCCGCGGGGATGCGGCTGTCGGTGGGTGTTCCCGCGCCTTCGTGTTCGCCGTAAAGCTGGAAGTATGCGCCGAGGACATAGCCCCCGACTGCAAGCGCGATCGCGAGAACAACAGCGGCGCCGGCCTTGAGCATTCGCATCCGTTCACCCCCGGGGATTGACGACGGGTCCAAGGCCATAGCACGGTGTGGGTCGGAGGCCAACGACGACAGGATGGGCGGCGGCTCGTTGCCCTCGGTCGTCGTCGCCGCTCGGTGCTCACCCGGGAGCGCTCGTTCCGAGTGTCCCTCGGGCACTGCCGACCACACAGGATGGATTAGGGAGGCCGCATGCGTGCCATTGTCGTGAATGAATGGACCGACCCTGCCGACTTGCGGGTTACGGAGGTGGCCCCACCGGAGGTACCGGCGGGTTCGCTCGGGGTGGAGGTGCGGGCCGCGGGCTGCAACTTCTTCGACATACTTCTGGTCAAGGGGCAGTATCAGCTCAAGCCGCCGTTCCCGTTCGTTCCCGGCGGCGAACTGGCGGGGGTAGTGACGGAGGTTGGCGAGGGGGTCAAGGGCTTCGCGGTGGGGGATCGCGTGTTGGCCGCCGTGCCGTTCGGCGCTTACGCGGAACGGGCCGCGGTGTCGGCGCGGGCCGCGTTCGTCATACCTGCATGCATGTCGTTCGAAGAGGCTGCCGCCTTTCCGGTGGTATACCCGACGTCTTACGCGGCCCTCGTCTACCGGGCGCAGCTACGTCCGGGCGAATGGCTGCTCGTGCACGCGGCGGCTGGCGGCGTGGGATTGGCGGCGGTGCAGATCGGCAAGGCACTGGGTGCGCGCGTGATCGCCACGGCCGGCGGTCCGGACAAACTCGAGGTGGCGCGCCGGGCCGGCGCCGACGCGCTGATCGACTATCGCGGCGAGGACTGGGTAGCGCGAGTTAAGGAGATAACCGGCGGGCATGGAGCCGATGTGGTCTACGACTCGGTCGGCGGCGACACCTTCGACCTGTCGCTCAAGTGCATTGCCTGGAGCGGACGCCTGCTGGTCATTGGTTTTGCGGGCGGGCGCATACCGGAGGTGAAAGCGAATCGCATCCTGCTCAAGAACATTGCCGTTATCGGTCTGCACTGGGGTGCCTATGCGATCCATGAGCCGCAGCGAATTCCGGAGACGTTCGCGGCGTTGTTCCGCCTGTACGACGAGGGCAAGCTGACGCCAGTCATATACAAGGTGTTCCCGCTGCAGGATTTGCCGGCGGCGCTGGCCGCGCTGGGCGGCCGACAAACGCACGGAAAAGTGGTGATACACCCGTGATGGACCTGGGCCATACAACCGTCATCATCGGCGAGCGCGGCGGGCGCTACCCGTTCGGCAACTCCGTGCTGGTGAGCGGCACCGAGCGGCGGGTGCTCATCGATCCGTCGCTATCGATCGTCGCGCGGCGCGGCGAGCTGCCGCCGATCGATTTTGTCCTGAACAGCCACTGCCACGAAGATCATCTTGCCGGGAACCATCTATTCCCGGAGGTGCCCTGGTACGTACACGAGCGCGATCGCCCCGGATTCGTATCCATCGAGGGCATGATGGAGATCTACGGGTTCGAGGACGCCATGCGTGCGGCGTTCGAGCACACCGTCGTGCAGGAATTCCACTACGTGGCCCGGCCGGACGCCTCGGGCTTCGATCGCGATGCGGTCTTCGATCTGGGTGGCGGGGTGCGAGTCCGGGCTCTGCACACGCCAGGGCATACGCGCGGCCACTGCTGCTTCTTCGTCGAACCCGACGAGGTGCTCTATCTCGGAGACATCGACCTTTCGAGTTTCGGCCCGTACTACGGCGATGCCTGGTCGTCGCTGGAGGACTTCGAGCGGAGTATTGCGTTGATCCGGGACGTGGATGCGCGGTGGTATGCGACCTTTCATCACGTGGGTGTGGTGGATGGCCGGGCTGCCTTCCTGACACGGCTGGACAAGTTTGCCGCCGTGATTCGTTCACGGGAGGAGAGGCTACTCGCCTTCCTGAGGGTGCCGAGATCGCTGGAGGACATTGTGGCGCACCGTTTCGTATACCGGCCACAAGACGCCGTTCCATGGGCGGACGCCTGCGAGCGGCGCAGCATGGGACAGCATCTCGAGCGACTGGTACGCGAGGGGCGGGTTCGCGAGATCGAAGCCGGCCGTTTCTTGGCGGCGGTCGGGTGCGAGTAACGAGCTGGAGCCACGCGTGAGGAGATGGCACGGCGCCGAGTGTGCCGCGACAGAGGTGGGTCGGTACCGAAGGCAATAGCGATACGGACCCCGGCGCGTTCGGCCGCTTAGGGCGCCGAAGGCCCCCGGGGACGGGCGAACGGCGACGTGGTGACCTTCTGTGCCCTGGACGGGGCAACCGGCGCAAAGGCCGGGTGCCGGCCTGGGAGGGCGGGTGCGGGCGGTACTGGACATAACCGCGCGCTAAGGGTGTAATCGACCGTTGTTTCCGGAGCCGCCACATGCAACCGACGTTCCGACCGGGTGAAGGGCAGGGGGCCGCGTGCTGACAAGCGAAAGGTTCTTTAACGCGCGCGCCGCGGCGCGCACCGGAGTGGCGCTAATGGTGGTGACCGCCCTGTCGGCGGCATCTGCCTGCCGGCGCACCGATGTGGTGGCTGCCGGTCCGGCCACCCCGCTCGCGCCCGCCGCGGCAAGCGAGCCGGTGGTGGACGTGACGGCCGCGGTGGTGCGCCGCGGACAGATTCTGCAGCCGGTCTTGGCGCCGGGGAGTCTGGTGGCGTCGCGAGAAAGTCAGATCGGCACCGAGGTGACCGGGCGAGTTCAGAAGGTTCATGTCGCGGAGGGCGATCGGGTCGCGGTTGGCGCGCCGTTGTTCGAGATCGATCCGGTCCCGTACGAAATGGCGTTGCGGCAGGCGGAGGCGGTCATGGACGTGGCCAGGGCCGAGCGCGCGCAACTGGAGAGCGACCTCGCGCGTTCGCGAACGTTGCGCAAGCAGGAGGTCGTGTCGCAGCAGGACTTCGATCGGCTGACGACACAGCTAGCGGTGGCTCAGGCGCGAGAACGTCAGGCGGCCGAGACGTTGGCGTTGGCGCGCTACAACGTTTCGCGCACCGTCGTGCGTGCGCCTTATGATGGGTCGGTTGCTCGACGTCTGGTGGACGAAGGCACGACAGCGCTGGTGCAGCCGCAAACGATCGTGGTCGTGCTGCAGGAGACGGCGGAGCTGGAGGCCAATGCCTCGATTCCGGAAAGCCAGTTGGCCGTGGTGGAGGCAGGCGACAAGGCGCTCCTGCGGGTCGAGGGGATTCCCGACCCTATAGAGACCGCGGTTTCGGCGGTAAGCGACAGCATCGACCCGGCGACGCGGACCTACCTGGTGAAGATGCGCGTACCGAACGCCGACCGGCGGCTGAAAGCGGGGGTGTTCGCGCTGGTGGAGATCATCCCGCGCTCGAAGTTCGACGTGCTCGTCGTACCCGCGGATGCGGTTCGAACGGAGGAAGGCCGGACGCGGGTCATTGTCGTGCGCGACGGGCGCGCGGTGGCGGTACCGGTGGAAATCGGCCTGACCTCCGAGCAAGCGGCCGAGGTGTTGCGGGGAGTGGACGTCGGCGATCAGGTGCTGGTCGGCGAAGCGGCGCGCTCGATTGCGCCGGGGATGCGCGTCCGAGTGGCCGCGGCACCGCAAGAGGCGAAGTCGTGAAACTGGCCGACACGTCGATTCGGCGGCCGGTTTTCGCGGTCATGCTCATCGGCGGCCTGGTGCTGCTCGGGCTGATCTCGATTCCCCGACTCGGCCTCGATTTGTTTCCGCGCGTCGAGTTCCCGATCGTGACGGTGACCACCGTGCTCGAGGGCGCCGCGCCCGAGACGGTCGAGCGCATGGTGTCGCAGGTTCTGGAGGAATCGATCAATACGATCGAGGGGATCCGGACGCTGCGCAGCGCCTCCAGCGATTCGCTGTCGTTGCTGTTCATCGAGTTCGAGCTCGAGTACGACATTCAGGGGAAGGCGCAGGAGGTCCGCGATAAAGTCGCCGCCGTGCGCGGCAAGTTGCCGCGCGACATCGAGCCGCCGGTGGTCGACCGCGTCGATCCCGACTCGTCGCCGATTCTCGCGGTGATGGTGGCGGGTCCGCATTCGATCCGCACGCTCAGCGAGTACGTCGACAAGCGTATCAAGCCACAGATCGAGCGCATCGCCGGCGTCGGTAGCGTCGAGCTGGTCGGCAACCGACCCCGCGAGATCCGCATCTGGATAGATCCGATCCGGCTGACCGGTTACGCGTTGTCGGTCGACGATGTGCTGGCGGCGCTGCAGCGCGAGCACGTCGAGCTGCCGGGAGGACGCATCGAAACCGGGCAGCACGAGTACACGGTAAAGACCAAGGGCAAGCTCACCGACGCCAGTCGCTTCGGCGGGATTGTCGTACTCGAGCGGAAAGGCCGGGTCGTGCACCTGCGCGACGTGGCGTGGGTCGAAGACGGCATGGCCGACGAGCGCACCGTCTCGTATCTCAACGGCAAGCGAGGGGTGGCCATGCTCGTGCGCCGCCAGTCGGGCGAAAACACGGTGGCGGTGGTGGACGCCGTGCGCGGGCAACTCGACGAGATCCGGAAGAACCTGCCGCAGGGGTACGAGATCATCGAAGCGATGGACCTGTCGCGGTTCATTCGCAGCGCCATCCGCGATGTTGCGGTCGATCTCGCCTGGGGAGCGGTGCTGGCGTCGGCAGTGGTACTGCTGTTCCTGCGTAACGTGCGCTCGACGTTGATCGCGGCGATCGCGATTCCGTCGTCGCTGCTGGGCAGCTTCGTTTATTTCTATTTCTTCGGGTTCACGCTGAACACAATGACCCTGATGGCGTTGTCGCTTTCCATCGGGGTGCTCATCGACGACGCGATCGTCGTGTTGGAAAACGTGTACCGTCACATGGAGCTGGGACAGACCGCACGCGAAGCCGCGTCGGCCGGCACGGGGGAGATCGGCCTTGCCGTGGTGTCGACGACACTGGCGTTGTGCGCGGTGTTCGTGCCAATTGCCTTCATGAGCGGCGTCGTCGGACGGTTCTTCCGGGAGTTCGGTCTGGTGGCCTCGTGTGCGGTGCTGAACTCGATGCTGGTGTCGCTGACACTGACGCCGATGATGTGTTCGCGTTATCTGCGCATCGAAAACCGCGAGTCCCTTGCCTACAGGTCGCTGGAGCGCGGCTACGGGGCGCTCGAGGCCGGTTACCGGCGGGTGCTTGGTTGGGGACTGCGTCATCGCCCGATAGTGGTGACGATTGCGCTGGCGGCAGTGCTCGGTGGTGTGGCGATAGCGGCGCGGGTGCCGGTGGATTTCGTGACCTCGGAGGATCGCAGCGAATTCAACGTCTGGCTGAAGCTTCCGCTGGGCAGCACGGTGGCGCAGACGCAGACTGCAAGCCGGGCGCTCGAGGCGGAGCTGGAGAAGTATCCGGAGGTCGTCGCCGTGTTCTCGACCGTGGGTGGCGGCCTCAAAAAGAGGGTCAACGAGGCGATCGTCTACGTGCAGTTGGTCGAGAAGGGCGAACGGACCCGTTCGCAGCAGGCGATCATGAGCACGTTGCGTGAGCGCATCCGGGCGTTGCAGTTGCCGGTAGCCGACTACGCTGTCGAGGACGTGCCGATGATTAACTTCCCTGGCTCGCGCAACGCGCAGATCATGTATTCGTTGCGCGGTCCGGACATCGACCGCCTGCAATACTACGCCCGGTCGCTGGTGGAGAGGATGCGCGCGCAAGGGGGTTACGCCGATATCAACATCTCGTACGAGACCGGGAAACCGGAGATCGCGCTGGACATAGCGCGCGAGCGGGCCGCCGATCTCGGCGTGCCGGCGTTGCAGATCGGGCGGACCATTGCCGCGCTTCTCGCCGGTTACGAGGCGACGACCTTCGAGGAGAAGGGCGAACGCTATGACGTGCGATTACAGGTACGGCCCGAGTACCGCGACGACCCGACGAAGCTGGACTTCCTGCGTGTGCGCTCGGCCAACGGCGCGCTGGTACCGTTGCGCAATCTGGTTGTTCCGCGCATCGGCAGCGGCCCGGTCCAGATCGACCGGGAAAACCGGACGCGGTCGATCACGGTGTACGGCAACCTCGACGGCAAGGCGGCCGGGACGGCAGACGAGGAAGTGATTCGGATCGCCAGGGAGCTTGGCATCCAGGGGGAGTACGAGCTCGATGCCGTCGGACCGTCGGAGCGACTGCGTGAGACCACCGCCGCCGTGGGATTCGCTTTTTTCCTGGCGCTCGTGGCGATCTACATGATCCTGGCTTCGCAGTTCAATTCCTTCGTTCACCCCTTCACGATCATGCTGTCGGCTCCGCTCTCGTTCATCGGGGCGTTCGCGTCGGTATGGCTCCTCGGTTATCCGCTGGATCTAATGAGCCAGATCGCCTTTCTGATGCTCATGGGAGTAGTGATGAAGAACGGCATCCTGCTGGTGGATTACACGAACACCCTGCGGGAGCGCGGGTTGGGGCTGTACGATGCCGTTCTGGAGGCGGGTCCGACGCGGATGCGCCCGGTTCTGATGACGGCGGTTTCGACGATCTTCGGCATGTTGCCGGTGGCGCTGAGCACCGGCGACGGTTCGGAGTGGCGTAATCCGATGGGTATCGTGTCGATCGGCGGATTGCTGGCCTCGACCTTCCTTACGTTGCTCGTCGTGCCGGTCGTCTACACGCTGTTCGATGACGCCGGGCGCATCTTCGTTCGCGTTCTGGGCGGCGGTCGCCGGGCTGCGGTGGTGGAATCGCCGCGGCCGACGCCCACGCCGAGTGCCTGAAGGCGATGTGAGCATCGATGGCGGCAAGAGCGGACGCAGAGGCCCGTCCGGTCCGGCAATTGGCCGCACTTGCCGATGCCGATCCGGTCTTTCGCGACCTCTATCTGGCGCGGGCGCGGACGCTCCTGGGGCCGGTGCTGGCGGAGGCTGAGTACGAGCGGCTGCGGCTGGCGCCCCTACAAATCGAGCGCGGGCTGCACGAGATTCGGCACGCAGCCACCGCTCGCGATTGGTCGAGGGTGAAGGAACTGGTGACCTTCGTCGCCGGTCTGCGCCAGGCGCTGGGGGCCCGGGAGGGGCTGCTCCATCTGGGGGATGCCGTGTACGGCGGGCGGCGGATCGCCCTGGACCCGTTCTCGCGGCTGACGCGCGGCAACGGAGATATGCGCGCGTTACGCGAGCGGGTGATCGCCGATCTCGAGTCGTTGGCGCGGCATGACGCGGAGTGGCGCGACTTCTACGAGGTCCGACACCGGCACTTCGGCAACCTCTCGCCAGGCGGTGGCGCGGCGGCGATCGAGGCGACGGAGACGCGGCCGGACGCGATCGAGGAGGCGGCGCTGGCGGCGGCCGAGCGCGGCGAGGTGGACCGTCTGGCCTCGCTGCTCGACGCGCTGATGGATGGCGCCGCCGGGATACGAACCGCGCTTGGATCCGCGGTGGCGCCGAAGGTTAGGCGAAGCGGCATCGCCGATCACGGTGGCCCGTTTGCGGACGACGTCGTGCGGCGAGCGGCGGGTGTGGGTTTGCGCGCGTTCGCGTTACGCCGATACGTACGGGTGGGGGCAGTGGTCAGGGACGGCGTCCGTCACGGGGCCGCGTCGTGTGCTGGCGCCGCGCCTGCGGGCGGGGGGCCGCTATTCCGCCCTGGACTGCCGGCGCCGTTCCGCGACGTGCTGGGCGTCTTCGGCCGCCAGCGCGTGGTCACCTCGGCGGGGACGCTCTACAATCCCGTTCTTGGGCGGGAGTGCGTTCTGGTAGAGGACTTCGCGGAAGGAGAAAGCGAACGGCTCGAAGTGTCGGGATTGATCGAGTCCCTGCGCCTGGCCCGGCGGTGGGGTATATCGCGCGACGTGCTCGAAGCGCGGCTGGAACGTCTGGGGCCGTCGGTGATCCGGGATGTGTTGGGGCTCGACCCGTTCGAGTACCGGCTGGTGTGTGTGCCGTTCGACGTCTACGTGCGCGCCGGCGTTCGTCAGGGATGGGGGCGCTGTCCACGCTGGACGCACTTCGACGGTTATCAGTTGCTTCGCGACGGAACCGCGCGGGCGCTCGTCGGCGGCGATGTCCGCTACGGCGGCGTTTACGACCTGTGCAGCATCGACCGCAGCGACGAACGCCCAGGGGTGCTGGTTCGCCTTGCGGTGGTCAGACGCCTCCGCTTCCGTTCTGCGAGCGACTGAAACCCGGAGTGGGGGGGCGCCATTACTTTCGGATCGGCGTCGATTGTGCGATAGAGCGCGGCACGGAATGAGCGGCGCTATCGGCACACCGGTTACTGGGGACGTCCAGGCAACGCTGGCACGGGTCGAGCGGGAGCGCGACCTTTACTGGCGACTACTGCAGCTCGGTTTGCTGCGCGAGGTCGATCCGCTGCTGCGGGAGGCGCTCGAGCTCGTGGTCGAGGTCACCGAGGCGCGGCAGGGGTACATAGAAATCCACGAGAACGACGATTGGGGCGGTTCGCCGCGGCTGTGGTTCGCGCACGGTTTCTCGACGGCGGAACTGGAGCGGGTCCAGGCCGCGGTGTCGCGTGGCATCGTCGCGGAGGCCGTGGCGACCGGCACGACGATCGTCACCGCGTCGGCGCTGCTCGACCCGCGGTTTTCGGGTCTCACCAGCGTGCGCACCGGCAAGATCGAAGCGGTGCTGTGCGTGCCCATCGGCGATGATCCGCCGCAGGGCGTCCTTTACTTGCAGGGTCGCGTTGCCGCCGGGCCGTTCACGGCGGAGGAGATAACCCGGGCGGAGACCTTTGCGCGTCACCTCGGTCCGTTTGTCCGGCAATTGCGGGCGGCGGCAGTGACGGAGGTGTCCGGCGATGCGACGGCGGCGGTGAGAGCCAGACTGTCGGCGGCAGGGGTCGTCGGTCGCAGTCGGGCGCTGGCGCAGGTGCTGGAACAGGTCGCGCTGGTATCGCCGTTGGACATCGACGTGCTGCTCACGGGCGAGTCGGGGACCGGCAAGGGTCAACTGGCGCGGGTCATACACGATAACAGCCCACGGGCATCGCGGCCGTTCATCGAGCTCAACTGCGCCGCCCTGCCCGAGGCTTTGGTCGAGAGCGAGCTGTTCGGAGCCGAGTCCGGCGCGCATTCGACGGCGACACGCCGGATCGAGGGAAAGGTCGCGGCGGCGAACGGCGGTACCCTTTTTCTGGACGAAATCGGAGAGATCCCTCCTCGCGTTCAGGGGGCGCTCCTGCAACTGCTTCAGTCGAAGGAGTATTTTCCGCTCGGGGCGCAGCGGCTGGTACGTGCCGACGTGCGGGTGATCGCGGCAACCAATACCGACTTGCAGGCCGCGGTGATGGAGAAGCGTTTTCGCGAGGATCTGTTCTTCCGGCTGCAAGTGCTGCCGTTGCGTCTGCCCGCGTTGCGGGAGCGGCGTGAGGACCTTGCGGTGTTGGCGCCATACTTCTGCGAGGAGGCGTGCGAGCGGCTGCGGCTGCCGAGCGTGCGGTTGTCGCGCAACGCCATGCGAGCCCTGGAGGAGGCGCCATGGCCGGGCAACATTCGGCAGCTTGCGCACGTTGTGCAGGCGGCGGTCATACGATGCACGGGGGCGGGTTTGGCGCAGATCGAGCCGGCGCATATTTTTGCGGAAGCGCCTGGCGTCGAATCGACGGATGCGTCACTCAGTCTGCAGGAGGCGACGCGCCGGTTTCAGGAGCAGTTTTTGCGCCGGACGCTCGACGAGACGGGCTGGCAAGTCGTCGAGGCCGCACGCCGGCTCGATGTGTCGCGCTCGACCGTTTACAACCTGATTCGCGCCTACAACATCCGCCGGGATACCAAGAGTTAGGGTTATTGAATTCGCCCACGTCTCGGAGGGGGACGGAGGTTCGCGCGGTCGCGTGTGCAGTGGAGCGGACACGCATGAACGAAGAAGGCTCCCGAAGGTGCGGGGCGAGATCGTAACCGGAGACATTGCACGATCGTGCGAAGCCGTCGGTTGAGCCCGTGGGAGACCGTGGGATAGGGGTGGCGGTTACGTCCACCCATGACCCGCACCGAACGGACATATTATCTCGTCTTCGGGCTGTACAGCTTGTCGTGGTCGTTCATCGGTCCGATGTACGCCCTGTATCTGCTGTCGCGCGGATTGGACGTCCTCCAGGTCAATCTCGTCAGTGCGACGTATCTCATCTCGGTATTCGTTTTCGAGGTGCCCACCGGGGCGGTAGCCGATCTGGTCGGCCGCAAGGTGTCATTCCTGCTCAGTTGCGCCGTGCGGGCGCTGGCCTTCGGTCTTTACGCGTACGCCGACACCTTCGTCGACTTCCTGGCCGCGGAGGTCGTCGACGCTCTGGGTTCGACGCTTGCCAGCGGGGCGCTCGATGCCTGGGCGGTCGACGGCATGCGTGCCGAAGGGGACCGGCGCAGTCCCGATCGCTTCTTTGCCCGGGCCCAGGTGGTGGCACGGGGGTTCATGATCGTCAGCGGTCTGTGCGGCGGGTATGTTGCCGAGCTTGACATGAGGTTGACCTGGGGGATTGCGGCCGGGGCATTCGTCCTGACCGGCGTGGTGGGAGCGGTCGGAATGCGGGAAGCGTCCCGGCCCCGGCGCGTCTCGCCGCGCGAGATGTCGAGCGCTTTCGTGGCGACCGTGTACGGCGGTTTCGGCATCGTGCGCCGGAAGCCGGTGTTGCTGACGATCTGTCTGCTCACCGGGGTGGCGGCGTTTGGCAGCGTGCCGATGCATATGTATTGGCAGCCGCAACTGCAGAACCTCTCCGGGCAGGGGGCGTGGTTCATGGCCTGGGTCTGGGTGGGTTTCAATCTCGCCGTGCTCGCGGGCAGCAGCCTGATTCCGCGCCTCAGCGTCCGCTTTCGCCGCGAGTGGTTTCTGGCGGTTGCCGCCCTGGTTCGCGGCGCCATGCTGCTGATTGTAGGACTGACGGCGAACGTCAAAATTGCGGTCGGCGCGTTGCTCGTACAGGAAGCGGGCTTCGGAGTGACCGATCCGGTCGTGCAGGCATGGATGAACGACCATGTGGACGACGAGCTGCGCGCCACGGTACTGTCGGTGCGTTCGATGAGTTGGACGTTCGGTGGTGCGCTCGGTCTGGTGGCTGCCGGACTCGTTGCGCGCACGGCCGGTCTCGGGCCGGCGTGGTTGCTCATGGGCGCGGCGCTGCTGCTGGTGGCTCCGGGCTTTCTGCTGCTCGGGCCGCTGCGGTCGCCGCGCCGGTGACGTGCGTGGTGGTGGCAGGCCCTCGGATACAAAGTGCACGCGGCGGGGACGGTGGGGCTGGCTTGACGTCGCGCCGGGCTTTGGGAAAGGATTCGGTGGACACGGCGGAACACGTGGTGGCAGGACAATCAGGTAAGCGCAGGACCTCGTCCGGCGGTCGGCGGCGGGCGCCGCGCGGCCCGTCGGTCGCGCGCCAGGCCCCCCGGACGGGGGCGCCGGCCCTGCCGAATCAGGTCGACCTGTTGGATACCGTCAACGACGCCGTTATCGCGGTCGACCCGGAGATCCGGCTGACCGCCTGGAATCGGGCCGCCGAAACCCTTTACGGCTGGGCGGCGGCCGAGGTGCTCGGTCGGGATGCCGGGGACGTCATGCCGACGGAATTCGTCGGCACCGACGCCGACCGCGCCCTGCGCTCGCTGGTCGATAACGGGCAATGGAGCGGCGAGATTCTGCAACAGCGTCGCGACGGCACTGCCGTCAGGGTCGAAGCGAAGGCGATTGCCTTCCGCGATCCGACCGGTGCGTTTACCGGGTTCGTCAGCGTCAACCGCGATATCACGGACCGCAAACGCGCCGAGGACGCCCTACGGGCGAGCGAGGCGCGTTTTCGCCTGCTCATCGAGCATGCCTCGGACATGATCATGATCGTCAACGCCGACGGCACCTTCCGGTATCTGAGTCCGGCGCATGAACGGCGCGTGTTCGGGTACTTCCACCCGGAGGACCTGCCTGCGGTCATTGGCGCCTTTCGCGCCGTCGCCCAGAGTCCCGGCGTGGGACCGCCGGTCGAGTTCCGGGTGCGGCATCGGGACGGCACCTGGCGAGTCATCGAAGCGATCGGCAACAACCAACTCGACAACCCCGGCATTCAGGGCGTTGTGGTCAATGCGCGCGACATCACCGGCCGCAAGGCCGCCGAGGAGGCGTTGCGTTACCGAGTTGCCTTCGAGCAGTTGCTGGCCCGCATCTCGACGAGCTTTATCAACCTGCCCCCGGAAGATACCGCTGCCGGTCTGCACAGCGCGCTGCGGGCCATTGGCGAGTTCTTCCAGATCGACCGTGGGTACATCGTCTCCTTCTCCGAGCAGGTCGCCGCGTGCGTCGAGCAGGAATGGTACGCCGTGGGCCTGGAGCCCCTGGGGTCGGCGGCGAGCGAGGTGCTGGCGGCTACGGAGCCGTGGTGGGCCGAAAGGCGCAGCCGCCTGGAACCGATTCAGGTGCCGCGGACGCACGAACTGCCGGCCGACGGCGGGGCGCGGGGGTTCCTGCTCGCACACGGCATCGAGTCGCTGGTCGAAGTGCCGATGGTTTCCGGCGGATCGCTCATCGGCGTCCTGGGCCTTGCGGCGCGGCGCCAGCGCGAGTGGACGGAAGACGATCTGACGCTGCTGACCATGGCGGGAGAGATGTTTCTCAACGCGCTGCAAAGGCAGCGCGCCGAGCAGGAACGGATAGAGTTGGAGCGACGTCTGTTGCAGGTGCAGAAGCTCGAGGCGGTCGGTCGTCTCGCCGGCGGCGTGGCGCACGACTTCAACAACCAATTGACGATCATCAAGGGTTGCGCGCAGTTCCTGTCCGCCGGTTTACCGGCCGGCGATCCGCTGCGCGACGACGCCGAGCGCATTCAGGCCACCGTCGACCGTGGCGCGCAACTGGTACGTCAGCTTCTGGCCTTCAGCAGCGAACAGCCAACCGAACCGCATCTGATCGATTTGGGCGAACTGGTAGAGGAAATGGCGCCGATGTTGCGCCTCTTGCTCGGGGAGCAAGTGACTCTGGTGAGCCACACCACCCCGGAGCGCTGGCCGGTGCTCGCCGATCCGGTGCAAATCGAGCGCGTTATTCTGAACCTCGTGGCCAATGCCAAGGACGCCATGCCCGAATCGCGCGAGGGTGGGTACGCTGCCAGGGTGACTCTCGAGACGATACCGGTGGGCCCGGACTACAGCTTTTCAAGTCCCGCAGACGGCCCCCCGGTTCCGGGTGACTACGTCATGCTGGCCGTTCACGACAACGGGTGCGGCATGACGACAGAAGTGCGGCAGCGCATTTTCGAACCCTATTTCACGACCAAGGCGTTCGGCCGCGGTACCGGTCTCGGCCTCTCGACAACTTTCGGCATCGTCAAGCAGCATGGCGGCTATATTTCCTGTGTGAGTCAACCGGGGCAGGGCACCACGTTCCGTGTCTTCCTGTCCCGGGAGCCGGGAGCCCGCGGGGGGGAGACTCGATCGCAGCAGGTTGCGCCGCCGGTTGCGGAGGTGCCTGCGCCCCCGCCGCCCGAGCGGGACCGCGTCACGCATGTGCTGGTCGTCGAGGACGAAGAGCAGGTGCGCACGCTGCTCGTGGGCGTTCTGCGTGCGGCCGGTTACGAGGTGCGTGCGGCGGGATGCCTTGACGAGGCAATGGATGCGTCCCTGGGAATGGATCGCGTGGACCTTCTGGTTACCGATGTCGCCATGCCCGGTGGGAGCGGCCTCGTCCTGGCCCGTCGCCTACGCGAGGCGCACCCGCACGTCGGCGTGCTGTTCATTTCGGGCTACCCGGAACGTTGGGATATCGCCGGCACGCCCGGGGCGCGCTTCCTTCAGAAGCCCTTCAGCCTCGACCTGCTTCTCTCGCAAGCCCGCCAGGTCATCGAGTGGTCGACTTCTGCCGCAGTGTGAGTGGCATGATTGTTGGTTGCCAACACGGCAGGGCGATGTACTGGGACGGGAACACTACCGGGAACTCAAAGCTTTCAAGCATAGGCCGGCCCGTGGGGGCGGGACCTATGGAGTGACTTCCATGGCGAGCGACGACGGAAGGCGGGTTCGCGCCACAAGAAAGCGAATTCTGATCGTCGACGACGAGGAAGACATCCGCGCCCTGCTGGCGCGGCTGGTGCGCCGAGAAGGGTACGAGCCGGTGGTGGCCTGCGATGGCGAAGAGGCTCTGCGAGCGACCGCGGCGACGCGGCCGGACATTATGCTCCTCGACGTCAAGATGCCCGGTCTGGACGGGATCGAAGTGCTGCACGAGGTACGGCGGGCCTGGCCGGATCTGCCGGTGATCATGATCACCTCGCAAGCCGGCGCCGCCGACGTGCGCGGCGCACTGCTCGCCGGGGCGCGCGATTTCATCAAGAAGCCTTTCGATCATGCCGAGGTTCTGGGCGCCCTGCGCAGCATCGTCGCCGCCGGGTCGGAAGGGGCGGGGGCGATCGATGGATGGCGTAACCGGGCCTCGGCCGGGCCGGCCTGAGCGGCGCTCGACTTTGGATCCGGCTGCCTGCCGGGCCGGCAAAGGTCTCTTTCACTCGTGACGTTCTGGTAGTCTCGTATCGAGACGGACAGGGGTTCCAGCGGCTCCGTGCGGGGTGCACGAGCGTACGCATTCGAGTATGGTACGCTCGTCATGCGGTGCTTGGGGTCGTGTGGCGAGGCGCGGGATGCGAGTCGCGGCAATCGATATCGGTAGCAATTCCGTTCACATGATCGTGGCCCAGGTCGAGACCGACGGGCGGTTTCGGGTTCTCGACCGGGCTAAGGACATGGTGCGCCTCGGCGAGCGGACACTAACCAACGGTCGGCTGTCGGCCGACGCCATGAACGCGGGCATTCGGACTCTGGCCGCCTTCAAGAAGCTCGGGGAGCGACATGGAGTAATGCGCTTCAAGGCGGTGGCCACGAGTGCGGTACGCGAAGCGCGAAACGGCGGCGACTTCGTGCAGCGCGTGCGCGACGAGGTCGGGTTGCGGGTGAAAGTCATCCCGGGACGCGAAGAGGCCCGCCTGATCTATCTCGGCGTGCGTCACGCCATCGATCTGCGGCCGGAACCGACGTTGATCGTCGATGCGGGAGGGGGCAGCGTCGAGCTCGTATTCACGGAGGAGGGCCGGGCCGTGGCATTCCACAGCCTGAAGATCGGTGTCACCCGCCTTACGGAGCGCTTCATCCGCGACGACCCACCCTCGGGCAAGGAATTGGACGAACTTGAAAAGTTCCTGGCCGCGGAACTGGAGCCCGCACTGAGTCGGGCCGCCAAGCGCCCAACGCGACGCATTGTGGCAACCTCGGGCACGTTGTTGAATTTGGTGGCAATCGCGGCATCGTTGCGGGGTGAACCACCGGAGGGGCGGCTGCACAACTTCGCGGTCAGCGCATCCGATATCGGGCGCGCGCGTCGGGCGGTCGTCAAGGCGGATCGCAAGCAACGTCTCGACGTCAAGGGGCTCGAAGCGAAGCGCGTGGACCTCATCGTTGCCGGGGCCTGCCTCGCTGACTTCATCTTGCGCCGCATAGATGCACGCGAGATCATCGCGTGCACCTGGGCACTTCGAGAGGGAGTCTTACTGGAGTTTATCGCCCGGCATCGCCACGGCATCGAGGAGATCCAGCGATTTGCCGACCCGCGCCGCCTCAGTGTCGCCCGGTTTGCGCGTCACCTGGGGGAAATGGGCGACCATCCCGAGCACGTCGCCCGCCTCGCGTTACAGCTCTACGATCAACTGGAACAGGATCTCGGTCTCGAGCCGGAGTCGCGCGACTGGCTGGAGTACGCCGCGCTACTGCACGACATCGGCCACCATATCGGACACAAGGACCATCAGCGGCATTCGTACTATCTGATTACCAATGGGGAGCTGCTGGGTTTTCGGCGCGATGAGCTGGAGATCATTGCCCTGACAGCGCGCTACCATCGCAAAGGTCCGCCAAAGGATTCCGACGACGGCTATCGAGTGTTGTCGCGAGCCGACCGGAACACCGTGCGCGCCTTGAGTGCCATCTTGCGCGTCGCCGACGGTCTCGATCGCAGCCATTATGGGGTCGTCAAGGACGTCGCCGTGCAGCGGCGGGGAGATAAGCTCACGCTGCTGCTGCGCACCGCGGGGGACGATGCGGCGTTGGAGGTCTGGGAGGCCGAACGCCGTACCGGCTTGCTGGCCGAGGAACTCGGGGTTGACGTGGCGCTGCAGGTTCAGGATGAATCGTCGCATGGCGAACGTCCTGTCCTCTCCGCGCGGGAAGCCCATCGAGCCTAGTGGGGTGTTCCACGCTTCTCCGGTGCGCCGCCTTCGCAGGTCCTCGGGGCTGGCCGTTCGCGGGCACTCAGCGCGGGCTGACACCCACCACCCAGGATGTGACCAGACGGGCCCCGGGGGAGGGCGAGGTTCCTACCGAACCGTCGTCAGACCGTCGCGGCTCGGCGGGAGCCTCGCCCCCCCAAAGGCATGGCCGATCGGGCCATGGGTCGCGGGCGCCAGGGCGCGCTAGGCAGCGACGAAGGGCCCGAGCCGGATCGATCGAGTAACCGATGACCGACGTCGCGATTGCCACCGAGCTGGAAGCCAAGTTGCTGGTCACCGATCCGGCCGATCTGACCCGCATTGCGCGGCTGGCGCGTATCGGGCCGTACCCCCTGAGTCGTCGGGACATGGTGCGTCTGCACAGTGTCTATTTGGATACCTCGAATCACGTGCTTGCCCGTCACGGGGTTGCCCTGCGCCTGCGGCGTTGCGCCGGTCGCTGGGAGGTTACCCTGAAATATGAAGGGCGGCAGCGAGGGGTCTTGCACGAGCGCACCGAGCTGACGTTGCCGATCGAGCGGGCCCCGCGGCTGCCGTTCCAGCTCACCGATCCCGAGCTGCGACGGCGCCTCACGGCCCTGGTCGCGGGTCGTGAACTCGAAGCGTCCGTGGTGACGGATATCCGGCGCCGCCGGATCGACGTTCTGGCGGCGGCAGCGCCGGCCGACGCCGGGGCAATCGCCGAACTGTGTTTGGATCGTGTCCGTGTCGGCGGCGTGCCGCCGCACGACCGGACGCTGGAATACTGCGAGGTCGAGATCGAGGCTACGGGCGGCAGTCGCCAGGACATCAACGCGATGGCGCGCAGTCTGCGGCGGGTGTTCGAGTTGGCTCCGGCGCACGATTCGAAGCTGGCGCGGGGGTTGCGCCTGCTCTACGGAGCGGAGGCGCTGCGTCCGGCTGGCGCACCGCTGACGGCCGACGATACCGTCGAGCAGGCTGTGCGCAAGATCGCCGGTCGACTGCTCCAGCGCTTACGGCGCTGCGATCCGGGCACGCGACTCGGCGAAGATGTAGAGGCGCTGCACGACATGCGGGTCGCAACCCGCCGCCTGCGGGCGCTCGTGCGCGCACTGGGAGGGGGAGTCCCCACGGCGCTCCGCGGCCGCCTGGAAACCGAACTGCGCTGGTTGGGCCAGACGCTGGGCGGCGCGCGAGATGCCGATGTACAGTTAAACAATGTGCGTGGTTTTGCCGCGGGCGCACCGCCCGGACATCGTGGCGGACTGAAAAAGCTGGTCGAGTACCTGGAACGGGAACGTCAGGCCCGGCGCACGGCGATGCTCGCCGACCTCGATTCCGAGCGTTACACGGCGCTCCTGTTGAGTCTGGAGCAGTTCGCCGACGGGCCGGCGCGATCGCGGGCTGCCGCGGCCCGCGAACCGATCGCCGCAGCCGGGCGGCGGGCCATCAAACGGGCCTTTCGGCGCCTTCTGAAACGGGGGCAGCGCGTCGAGGCGGCGGCGCCCGCACCCGAGGATCTGCACGCGCTGCGCATCCGCGCAAAACGCGTCCGCTATCTGCTCGAGTTCATGCGCGAGCTTACCGGCAAGCCGGGCCGCCGCCTGACTCGCCAGTTGGTCCGCTTGCAGGATCTCCTTGGAGCTTATCATGATGCGGTGGTGGCCGCCGACTTCGTGCGCCAGTTCGTCGAGGGACCCGGCAAGGAGGTTCCGCCGTCGACGCTATTGGCACTCGGTGCGCTGGTCGGCAGCGACTTGCGGGTTGCGGAACGCACGCGGGCCGACTTCCAGCGCACCTGGAAGCGGTTCGCCCGCCCACGGAATCTCGACACGCTGGAGAACTTGCTTGCCGCTCTGGAAACGGCTGCAAGAGCGAAGCCTGTCCGGCAGGGCCAGGCCGGGGAAACCGCGGAGGACGCATGAAGACGACGCTGTATCTCGTCAGGCACGGTATCGCCGAACCTCCGCAAGGGAGCGCGCCTGACGCCGATCGGAGGCTCACGCCGGTTGGCCGTCGGCGCCTGCGTCGGGCGGCGACCGGCCTGGCGCGCCTCGGCCTGCAACCGGCGGCAATCCTTACGAGCCCGCTGCTTCGAGCCCGGGAAACGGCAGCGATTCTGGCGGCGGCCCTGACGCCGGGAGGAGAGGTGGAGGTGTTCGCCCGCCTCGAAGGCGGACATGTTCCAGCGGATGTCGTAGCTGGTTTGCACCGGCACCGGGCGGCCGGGTCGCTCATGCTCGTGGGACATCAGCCGGACCTCGGCCGGCTGGCTTCGTATCTCCTCGCCGGCAACCCCGGGGTCGTCGACCTGCCGTTCAAGAAGGGGGCGGTGGCCGCCGTCGAGGTTTCGGGTTTGCCTCCACAAGGGTCAGGCCTGTTACGCTGGTTCCTGACTCCCGGTCAACTGCGGGCCATCGCTCGCTGAGCGGCGGGCGACGGCGGCCGCCGGTCAGTATTCCAGTCCGGCGAGTTCGCGTCCGACTGCCTTGCTGAGTTGACCGACGGCGACGTTGAAGTCGTAAACGGCGCGCAGGTAATCCGAACTGGCTTCCGTGTACACACCGATGGCCTTGAAAAGCTCTTCCGCCTCGCCGATTCCGAGATCGAAATTGGCAACGGTGAGCAGGAGCAGGCCGCGACCTGCCTTGCGGCCGTCCTCGGCAACGCGCACCGAGTCGCGCGCCTGGACAAGGCCGGCGTAGGCTTTGTGCACTTCGAGGGCGAGGCCGGTCGCGGCTTCGCGGCGGGCGGCTTCCAGACGCTGGAGCTCGGCTCTGGCCCCGTCGATCTTGGCGCTCGTCATGAAGACGTTGAGATCCCACTGCAGACCGACGATCCAGATGGGCGCAATGAAGTTGAACGGGTCGTAGGCGAACGGGTTGGTCTGCTCCGTGCGATTGCCGGCCCAGGCGTACTGAAAACCGGTGGTGACGAACACGTTCGGATAGTACCCGGCTACCTCCAGATCGAGTCTTGCCACCTGCGCGGCGATGCCCGTTTGCAGTGCCCGGGTCTCGGGGCGCCGACTCGGGCCCTCGGCGATGTAGTTGTCGAGCGGTTCGATAGTCGCGTCGATGGGCTTGAGTTTACGATCGGCAATCTCGAAGTCGACCGCACTATCCAGTCCGATGGCTCGGGCGAGCGCGCTGCGCGTGAGCGGGAGAGAGGCGTCGATCTCGATGACCCCTCTGGCGAATCGGGCGCGGCCGGCCTGGAGTTTGAGCAGGTCAATTTCGGTTACGGCGCTGGAGCCTTCGTCGAGCCGCCGCTTGGTTTTCGACAGCGCCTGGTCGAGAGTATCGAGGTTGTCGTGCAGGACATCGGCAAGCTGGCGGCCGAGGATGAGACCGTAATAGAGCTGTTTGACGCTCAGGATGACGTCGGCGCGCTTGCTGTCGCCGCGTGCCTGCTCCGCTTGCACGCCCTCCTGGGCGGCCCGCAGGGCAGCGTCGAGTTTGCCGAACGTATAGACCGGGATGTTGACCTCGACATCGATCCGGGTGAACGGTCCCAGGCCCTGAAAGACGTCGTTCTTGTCGTTCGGCGAGTAGAGAACGCTGCCCTTGGCTTCGTTGACGAGACCGAGGAGCTGAACGTATTCGGCCGTTCCCCAGCGTCGTGCCCTGGCCTCTTCCAGCTTGGCGCGGGCCGCGCTCAGGTCCGCGGCGACGGCGCCGAGGTCCGGGCTGCCCGCAAGCGCAGCGCGAATACATGCGGCCAGGTCGTAGGGCGAGCCGGCCGCGTTTCCCCGCGCCGCGGTAATCGGGCCGAGCACAAAGCCGACGACAACGGCGCAGGCTATTATCCAGGACTTGCTTCGTATCCTCACGATCCCTGTCCCACTCCGATCGACCTGCGGGCCCGCGGTCGGCCCGGGTCGGCGCCCCATCCTACGCCGCCGCGGCTCTTTATTAAGCCAGGCGGATCTGCTTGAACAGCACCGTTTACAGGTACTCTGGCCCTCCTCGAGCACGCATGTCTACTGCGACGAGCGCAGTTTCACCTTCGCCCCCACGACCGCCCTCGATACTACATCCGGGGGCGGGGCGCACGCCCGTAGCCGCGCTTCGGCTCGAAATGCTGTGCAAGCGCTACGAGCACGTGGAAGCGGTCGCCGGCCTGAGTTTCGAGATCGGGCAGGGCGAGGTGTTCGGCTTGCTGGGCCCCAACGGCGCCGGGAAGACGTCGACCATTTCCATGGTCGCGACTCGCCTGCGGCCGACCTCCGGGGACGCTTTCGTGTTTGGTCGCAGCATCCTCCGTGACGTCGCCGCGGTCCGACAGACGATCGGCGTCGTCCCCCAGGACATTGCCCTGTATCCGCGTCTGACGGCGGCGGAAAACGTGCGCTTTTTCGGCCGCATGTACGGCGTCCCGAAAGCGGAACTGGAGCGTCGCCTCGATGAGCTGCTGGAGGAGGTGGGTCTGGACGCGCGGCGCAACGACCCGGTGGCCACGTTCTCGGGCGGCATGAAACGGCGCCTCAACCTGGCCGTCAGCCTGGTGCACCGGCCGCAATTGGTCCTGCTGGACGAGCCGACGGTGGGGGTGGATCCGCACTCGCGGGAGAACATTTTTTCGATCGTCCGCAACTTGCGCGAGAGCGGAACGGCGATTCTCTATACCACTCACTACATGGAAGAAGCGGAGCTGCTGTGCGACCGCATCGGGATCATGGACGAGGGCAAGATCATTACCATGGGAGGCCTCGACGAACTGCTGGCGGCAGCCGGTTGTACGGAGATCGTGGAGGTCCGCGGGATACCGCCGGGTGGAGACATGACCCGCTGGCAGCGCCTGCCGGGTGTCTGCAAGGCGGAGACCACAGAGAGCGGTGTTCGTCTGTTCGTTACGAGCGCCACACCGGTGCTCGCGCCGTTAAGCCAGGTCATGAGCCGCCTGCCGGGCGAACCCTCGGTGCAGATCGCGCCGATGAGCCTGCAGACCTTGTTCCTGCAACTTACGGGCAAGGAGCTTCGCGACTGACCGTGCGGCGCCGCGATCCCATTGTCGCAGCCGCGGCTGCTGCGTTTCTCTGCCTGATCGCGTCGCCGATCGCGGCCGCTCCGTCGCCTTTGGAGTACACGCGATCCATCCTCGAGCAGACCCGCCTTATCGTCGATGGTCAGCAACCCCACAACGCCAAGCTAACCGCATTGTCCGACTTGCTGAAGAAGTTCCTCGACACGGACACCATGGGCCGCGCCGCGCTCGGAAACAACTGGGACAAGTTCAAGCCCGATCAACAGCAGGAGTTTCTGAGCCTCTTTCGGGAGTTGTTCCAGCGCACCTATGTTCAGAAGCTGCTGCTGTTCGAACGCCCCGACTTCGAGTACGTCGGGGAAAAGATCGACAAGAACACGGCCCAGGCCGATACGAAGATCGTTACCCCACGGGACGAGTTCGCCGTGGTCTATCGGCTACGCCGTGACGGCGAACGCTGGCTGGCCACCGACATTCAGATCGAGGACCTCAGCTTGACGACGAATTTCCGCCGACAGCTCGATCGCATGCTCGCGAAATCGACGCCGGAGGAGGTTCTCAGCCGGATGCGGCGCAAGTACGGCCCCGGTGGCAAGGGTGCGGAGGATGAGGAGCTGTGAAGCTGCTGCGCATCATGCTGAAGGATTTGCGGCTGATTTCGCGCGACTACTCGGCCTTCGTCTCGATCCTGATTGTGCCGCTGGTCATTATCTTCGTCATCGCCGAGACCCAGTCGGGCGAGGGTACGGAGAGCATCGTCTTCCCGATCGTCAATGAGGACCAGGGCCCGGTGGCCAATGCCCTCATCAAGGTCTTCAAACAACATCTTAAGGTAATCGAAGTCGACCGCTCTGCGGCCGAGCGCCTTGTCGCGATCGAAAACACCGCGCCCGCCATGCTCGTGCTGCCGGGCGGCATGAGCAAACGTTACCTGACGGAGAAGCCGAGCACCGTAGAGCTGCTGACCGACCCGGCGCAGTGGGAAGCACTGCAGGCGATCCGCGTGATCTTCCTGCTGGCGGATCGCGAGGCCGCCTCGCTCGGCGACCCGTTCAGCGAGGAACTGCTCGAGCTCAAGGAGCGCAACCTCACCGGCAAGAGGCTCAAATTCAGCTCGCTCGAACAGAACATTCCCGGGTTCAGCGTCATGTTCGTGCTGCTCAGTCTGATCTTCAGCGTCGCGTTCGGGCTGCGCGAGGAGGAGGCCTGGGGGACCAGTGCCCGCTTGTCGATCGCACCGGTAACTCAGGAGACCGTGCTCGGCGGGAAGCTGCTGGCCCGCATGGTTGTCGGCACCGGGCAGTTGCTCATCCTGCTCGTCTTTGGGCATTTCGCGTACGGGCTGTCGCTGGGAAGCTCGCCGGCGACGCTCGTTCTGGCCGCAACGTGCATCGTTTTCTCGATGGCCTGCTTCAGCGTTATTGTCGCGGCTCTGGCGCGGACCCGCGAGCAGATCATCCCGATCGGCCTTTCGGCCGTCTTTATCCTTGCCGCGCTCGGCGGTCTCTGGTGGCCCTTCTTCGAGCAACCGAAGTGGATGCAGGCGATCGGTCAGGGGGTCATGACGAGTTGGTCGATGTTCGCGATTCAAGACGTCATGTTGCGCGACCGAACGCTCGTGCAGATCGCGCCGAAACTCGCCTTCCTGATCGGCTACGGGCTGATCTCTTTTGCCATCGGCAGCCGTTTCTTCCGCTACGCGGACAAGTGACCCGCGGTTGCATGAAGGTGGCGAAACTGGCAGCTTCTCGGCAGCGCGCCGTTGGCCGCTGCTCAGCCGCCGCGTCGCAATCACGCATTACGGAGGAACGATCGCTATGGGGCGCAAGGTCTACGTCATCGGCGTCGGCATGACCAAGTTCGAAAAGCCGGGTTCGCGCAATTGGGACTACCCGGACATGGCCAGGGAGGCCGGAGAGAAGGCGCTGGCGGATGCCGGCATAGAATACGGCCTGGTCGAGCAGGTAGCGGTCGGTTACTGCTACGGCGACTCCACCTGCGGGCAGCGCGCCGTTTACCAACTCGGTCTTACCGGGGTGCCCATCTACAACGTGAACAACAACTGCGCCACCGGATCGACCGCCCTGTTCATGGCGAAGCAGTTCGTCGAGGCGGGTATTGCCGATTGCGCCATGGCGCTCGGTTTCGAGAAGATGGAGAAGGGCTCGCTCGGGGCCAAGTTTACCGACCGCATCAACCCCATGGACAAGCAGTTCGAGTTGATGGTGTCGCTGCGCGGCTTTGCCAAAGCGCCGCCGGCGCCGCAGTTCTTCGGTAACGCCGGACGCGAGCACATGGACCGCTACGGCACCAAGCCGGAGCACTTCGCCAAGATCGGTTGGAAGAACCACAAGCACTCGGTGAACAACCCGTACTCGCAGTTCCAGGACGAATACACGCTCGAGCAGATCCTCAACGCCCCGATGGTATACGAACCCCTGACGAAGCTGCAGTGCTGCCCGACGTCGGACGGCTCGGGAGCGGCCATCCTCGCCAGCGAGGATTTCGTCAAGCGGCATAATCTGCAGGCCCGCGCGGTGGAAATCGCCGGTATGGCGATGGCCACCGACCTCCCCAGCACCTTTGGCGAGCAAAGCTGCATCAAGCTCGTTGGCTACGACATGTCTCGGACGGCGGCGCAGAAGGTGTACGAGCAGAGCGGTCTCGGACCGGAAAACGTCGACGTGGTCGAGTTGCACGATTGCTTCTCGTGCAACGAATTGGTGACCTACGAAGCCCTCGGTCTCTGTCCCGAAGGCAAGGCGGGCGAGTTCGTCGATTCCGGAGCCAACACGTACGGCGGCAAGGTGGTCGTCAACCCCTCCGGCGGTTTGATCTCCAAGGGGCATCCGCTTGGAGCCACCGGCCTGGCCCAGTGTGCCGAGCTGACGTGGCAGTTACGCGGCGCAGCCGATAAGCGGCAAGTAAAGGGTGCGAAGGTCGGGCTGCAGCATAATCTCGGCCTCGGCGGCGCTGCCGTCGTGACCATGTACCGCAAGAACTAGCTTACCCCGATCTCCATTTCTTCTTGCGCCTCCCGTCCCCCCGCCTCCGCTCGGGCGTGCTATTAGCGGCGGCGGGGCGGCCGGGGCGCAGGGGAGGGATCTAACGCGGCAGTGGCAGCTCGAAATGGTCGAGCTTGGATCGGGTGGCCGCGTGCCTGCCGTCTACGTACACCGAGAATCCTTCCGGGTAGCCGCGATAGCGTACGTTGCCGTCGGGTCGGTCCCAGACGATCGTCAGGTCGTGGCCCTTGTAACGTAACCGGTGCAACGCGAAGTGATCCCAGTTTTTCGCAGCGGGGTTTAGCTCGATGACGTCGTCGACCCGCGGGGTCAGGCCGACGGCGCCCTCCACCACCAGCGCGTTGTACATCGAGTGGAAGTCGTGCGAGATGTCCGACGGCTTCGGTCGTGACGAGCCCTGGTGCGGTTCCCACTTCGAGTAGTATTCGTGTGCGTTCGGCCGCCAATAGGGATCGAAGGGGTTGACGCCGGGATAGACGAGCGCGTTGTAGCGCTCCATCAACGCCATGAAATGCTCCGCCGTCACCGGACCGCCGGGATATCGTTTGTAGGCTTCGAGGGCCGTGCGGGCGCCCATGCTGATCGGGTGCGGAGCGATGTTTCGCGTCAGACCGTCCATTTCCCAGGTCCACCCGCGGTAGTGCGCCTGGCTTGTGATCACCGGTGGAAAGCGCGCCCAGAACTCTGCCGGGTCGACCAGCTTGGCCAGCGCTCGGTGATAACGCGGATCGTTCGGCGTTAGCCCCATCGCAAACGGAAACAGGCCGTGCAATTCGCGCACGGGGATACGCGCATTGTCGGCCGCGCGCCGCGGAAAAAAGAACCCGGCGTCGTCGTCCCAGAGCTGCTGCAGTACGGCTGCCTGGAGTCGGTCCGCGACCGGCGCGAACTCGCGGGCCAGCGGATCCAGACCCGCGGCATTTGCCAGCTCCACAATGCCACGCGCGTTGGCGTAGACGAAGCTCGCGAAATCCACGCGCTCGAGGTCGGGTAGGTCGGCATGCAGATCCAGCTTGAGGCCGAAGAAGTACCAGAAGGACAGGATGTCGAGATCGTACCCGGTGACCCGTGGGGCGGCGCGTTGCGGTAAACCGTCGCCGTCGGCATCGTAGGTTGTCAGCCACGCCCTGACGTCTGCGGCCAGCGGCGGTAAGAGTTCGCGCAGCGTCTCCTGCGGTATCGGATGGACGCGGTGGTACTCGGCCGCCGCCGCCGCGATCCAGTGCGAGTAAGTCTCGTTCCAGTAAGGGCTCCCCGGCGGGTCAAGCAGCGCTCCGAACGGTGCCTGGTTACGTGCCGCGTTGCGCAACTGGTCCCGACCGAACGTCGGATCGCGCAGGTAGCTCAGTTCCTTCATCTGGACCGGCACGGCGAAGGTAATGGGGTTGTCGAACCCGAGCTTGCCCTCGTAGAACCGGTAGCCCCGCAGGTCCGGCGTGTCGGCTTGCGTCAGGTTGAAGCGCACGACCCACCAGCGGTAGTACCACATGCGCTTGAAACCCTCGTCCGAGGAATCGAAATACGGTACGTTCTCGAGAAACCAATCATTGTACTCGCCGCGGTGCCGTTCGAGCAGGCCCTCAGGCAAGGATGGCGGTGTCGACGGCGCACGCTCGCTGCGCTCGTAGCTGACCGCGAGTTGCGCTCGCTGCTTGCTGCCGTCGGCGGGAAGGGACAAGGTCCGCCGCACGTGCGGTGCCGCCGTTGCCGCGGCGGTAAACCCCGGCGCATCGAGGTAGACGAACACGGGAAGGCGCTGGAAAGTGCCCCGGCCGAGCAGCGGATAGCCGACGGAACCCTGGGCGGCGGGCATGGCGAGGTACGGAGCCGTTGCCTCGATGTCGAGCGCGTGCTCGTGGTTGTCCGCACTGTGTGCCGCATAGGACAAGACGGCGCGATCGTCGAACGTGATGAACTTGTGCTCCTCGATCACCACCGGCGGCGTCCTGTACCGGACCAACGTGTGACTCGGGTAGCGCTCGATCGTGTACTGGTCGTCGTAAAGGGCGACCGGTTGGCCGTCGACGAAGAACTGCACGTCCAGAAGGCGCCGAGCGCAGAAGCTCGAGTGCAAGTAACAGAATTTCCCGACCAGCCCGGGTTGGTGCAGCAACTCGTGGTTCCAGAGACAGCGTCCGGAGGAGAGCAATAGTTTGTCGTCTTCCAGCATCAGCTCGCGGGCCTGACTGCGCGGCAGTCCCGAGGGCGGGAGCTGGAAGACCTGGTGCCCGAGAGCGGCGTCGATGTAGCGTCGCTGCGCAAGCGGGTGGTCGCGGACCGGCTCGGGTTCGAAAGCCAACCAGTCGGCAAACAGGACCGGTTCCGCAGTCGGCGGTGGCGGCGCCTGCGAGATCGTCGATGGAGTCCGCTGCCACCGGTGGACGAGCAGTCCCCCAGCGGCGAGCAAGACGGCCCCTGCGATCAGCCAGCGGATCGGATGTGACACCATGCGACCGTATCACGACCGCACCGGCGGCGGGAACGCTAAGTGGTGATGGGCACAATTACGGCGACGCATTCCGTGCGACGCTTTCCGTTCGCCCTGAGTAGCCCCATTTTCTCAGGGGCGTATCGAGGGGCCAGCCCGGCGAGCGGCTTTGCGGCCCCGCCCCTCGATACGCCACCGAAAAGATGGTGCAACTCGGGGCGGACGGAATACGTCACCGTATTAATGGACCGAAGTACGAAGTACCTGGCCCCGGAGACGACTCGGAGTCCCGGGCTCCGGGTCCCCGGATCGGAAGTCGCGCGTCGAACGTCGAACGCAGGGTGTCAGCTCGGCGCACCGGGGACTTCTGGACGAGCGGCGGGGCGTAGCGACCGGCGCGGCGTCAGGCCGGCGTGCGTATACACGGCGTCGATGACGCGCATGTTGGCGATCGCGTCTTCAGGACCGGTGAGCACCGGCTCGTTGCCCCTTGCGGCGGCGACAAAGGCGCGCAGCTGATGGGTGTAAGTAGACTCGCTGCGCAGGCGCTCGCTGCGCGTGCCCTGAGCCGTCTGGACCCGCAGGCGGTGGAAGAACTGAGGAGCAACGGGGTTGAGTACGGAAAGACGGCCCGCATCGCCGTGCACGGTGGCACTGGCACGCAACAGGGTGCCGGAAAAGAGGGAGCAGCTCATGTGACCGGTCCGGCCGTCGTCAAAGCGAAAATCCGCGGCCATCGCCCGGTCAACGCCGGGCGACGATAGCCGCGCGGCGGCCCTGACCACCTGTGGTTCGGCGCCGGCCAGGAAGCGAACGATGTTGATCGCGTAGCAACCTGTGTCCATGGTCGCCCCGCCGGCAAGGTCGAGTCGGAATCGGATGTCGCCGGGCCGGAGCAGCGGCACGCAGAAATGCGCCTCGATGTGCCTCACGGTACCCAGTTCACCGCTGTCGACGATCTCGCGCATGCGGGCAGCCAGGGGATGGTAGCGCCAGTGGAACGCCTCCACGAGGACGCGCCCGGTCGCCCGAGCGGCTGCCGCCATGTGAGCGGCCTCCTCCGCGTTGGCGGCGATGGGTTTCTCGCACAACACATGCTTCCCGTGTTCGAGAGCCCGAATGCTCCACTCGCCGTGGTGGCTGTTCGGCAAGGGGTTGTAGACGGCGTCGATCTCGGGGTCGGCAAGCAGCGCCTCGTAGGTCGGATGGACGCGCATGATGCCGTGCCGGTCGGCGAACGCACGGGCCCGCGCCGGGTCGCGCGCGGCCACCGCAACGACAACCGCCTCGTTCAGTTTGCGGGCCGGAGTCAGGAGGGCGAGGGGTGTTATCCGCGCCGCGCCGAGGACGCCCAGACGGAGGGGAAGCATCCGACTTCGAGCCTACTTCAATGGGGGGTGAAAGAGCACGAGCATCGTATACGTCAGCGCGGGGCGCTCGTTGCCGACGACGTGAACGGCGACCTCCTGCGTCACCTGAGTGCCCTTGGGCCTGGCCTCGACGGCAACCAGGCGAATGCGACCGTGGACCCTGGAACCGGCCGGGACCGGACTCACGAAGCGGAGCTTGTCGGCGCCGTAGTTGGTTGCATTGCCGAAGCCGACGATGCGGAAGTTCTGCTGCGGCCGCAGCGCGGGAATGAGACTCAGCGTCAGGAACCCATGCGCGATCGGAGTCTTGAAAGGGCTCTCGCGCTTACAGCGTTCCGCGTCGACGTGGATCCACTGGTGATCGCCGGTAAGGTCGGCGAAGCGGTCGATCATTTCCTGGGTCACTTCGACCTCGGGTCCCCACCCGCCGAACTCCTCGCTGACGTGGGCCGACAGCCTGGCGATATCGTCGAAGCGAACCTCTTCCATGAATATCCTCCTCCTTCTGCAGGGTTGGTCCAGGCCTGAATGCCCAGGCCCGAGCCTACTCTTAGTACGTGTCGCCCGGCGGCGTCCATCCGGGTAGGGCTACCCGCGTCATCCCGCTTGCGCCTGCCAGATTGTCCACACGCCTATGGCGATGAACCCGAGACCTGCCACCCATGACAGGAGCCGGGGGCTGATGTACTCGGCCAGCAGCGCGCCCCCGAGTACGCCGATGGCCGAGGTGGCTACGAGCGCCAGCGCGGCACCGACGAACACCGTCAGGCGCGGGTTGTTCCCGTCTGCAGCGTAGAGCAGGGTGGCGAGCTGTGTCTTGTCGCCAAGCTCGGCGAGAAAGACCGTGCCGAACACCGTCAGCAAGAGTCGCAGATCCATTTTGTACCTCTGGGCTGCCGTAAATCGCGACCCGTCGCCCGCGGACCGCGGCGCTTACCCTGCCAGAAAGCGCGTCGGCTTGCACCCGTTGGTGGCGGGGCGTACAGTCTGACGCACTGCAATGCCGATTCGAGTGCCTCGATCGTTGGCGCGCGCCGACGCGCCTGACGTACAGCCGCACCAAGGAGTCAAACCATGACGCAGTTGGAGTCCGCGCGCCGCGGCATCGTCACCCCGGAGATGCGGCGAGTCGCGGAACGCGAGAACGTGACCCCGGAGTTCGTCCGTGCCGAAGTGGCGCGCGGACGACTGGTGATTCCCGCGAATCGCCGCCATCTCGCCGGCAGCGGCGGTACGCCGCCGGCGGCACTCGGCAACGGCGCGGAGCGTGCCTACGGTCCAACCTCGTCCGGTCACCCCGGGGCGCGGGACGGCGGCCGCCTGTGGGTAAACCAGACCGTGGCGCAGCGCTGGCGGGAGATCCAGGACCCGGCGCTCCTGGTCGGGGAGCGGGCGCCGAAGCGGCTCGATCCGAGCGGCATCGGTCGCACGATCACCACCAAGATCAACGCCAACATCGGTGCCTCGCCGGTCGCCAGCACCACTGACGCCGAGGTGGAGAAGCTCCGTTGGGCGCAGAAGTACGGGGCCGATACGCTCATGGACCTGTCCACGGGTGGCGACCTGAACGCCTGCCGGCAGGCTATCGTCGACCACAGTACGATTCCTATCGGCACCGTGCCGATCTACAGCATGATCGTCGGCCGGAGCATCGAGGACCTGACCTACGACGCGATCCTGAGCGAGATCGAGCGGCAGGCGCAGCAGGGCGTGGACTATTTCACGATCCACGCCGGCGTGCTGAGGGAGCACCTGCCGCTGATCAAACCTCGCGTGACGGGCATCGTGTCGCGCGGTGGGTCGCTGCTCGCCAAGTGGATGCTGTACCACGGTAAGCAGAACCCGATGTACGACCTGTTCGACGAGATCAGCGCGATCATGCGCGAGTACGACGTCACATACTCGCTGGGGGACGGACTGCGGCCCGGGTGCCTGGCGGACGCCTCGGATGCGGCCCAGCTCGCCGAGTTGCAGACTCTTGGCGAACTTGTCCACCGGGCGCGTGCGGCCGGGGTGCAGGCCATGGTCGAGGGACCGGGGCATGTGCCGCTCGATCAGATCGCCTTTAACATGCAGTTGCAGCAGCGGGTTTGCGACGACGCACCGTTCTATGTGCTCGGTCCGCTCGTGACCGATGCTTTCCCCGGTTACGACCACATTACCAGTGCCATCGGCGCCACCGAGGCGGCACGCGCCGGGGCCGCAATGCTTTGTTACGTGACGCCCAAGGAACACGTCGGATTGCCCAAGGCTCAGGACGTCAAGGCCGGGTGCATCGCTTACAAGATTGCGGCCCATGCGGGCGACATTGCCCGCGGGATAGACGCGGCGCGGCAGTGGGACGACGACATGTCCCGCGCCCGTGCGGCCCTTAACTGGCCCCGGCAATTCGAGCTTGCCTTCGACGGCGAAACCGCGCGGGCTTTGCACGACGAGGATCTGGAAGTCGATACCGACTTCTGCGCGATGTGCGGCCACGACTGGTGCAGCATGCGCATCTCGAAAGAAATCGTCGAGTTCGCCAGCGGCAAGGACCCCGGTTTTCAGCCCGCGCGTCGTGCGATGCCCAGCCCCGGGGTCGAAGAGGCCGGGCGGACACTGCTGCGCGAACGGGCCCTGCCGGTGGAGCGCGGCAAGCACGCATGCCATAGCGATCTGGTGGCAGACCCGGCTTCGGCGCGGGCCATTCAAGACGACGCGCTCGCGCCGGAATGAGGCGGGGCAGACACAGGAGGAAGCGGATCATGAAGCGGACGGGACAAATCGTGGGGAAGGCTGCGCGCATCGCCGCGGCGCTGGCGTTGGCGGCGGGTCTGGCGATTGCGACCGGAACCGGCACGGCGTGGGCGGGCGGGGAAGACTGGAACGACGCCCAGATAAAGTGGATGCCTTACGCGGACGGAATAAAGGCTGCCAGGGAGAGCGGGAAGCCGATCTGCCTGATCTTCTATACGACCTGGTGCCCCCACTGCGCCAATTACTCGCGCGTGTTCTATGACCCGAAAGTGGTGGAGCAGGCCAAGTCGTTCGTGATGATTCGCGTCGACAAAGACAAGGCCCGGGACATCAGCGCCCAGTACAAGCCCGACGGCGAGTACATCCCGCGTACGTACTTCCTGTCGCCCGACGGCAAGCTCGACGAGTCGATCACCGAGGCGAGGCCTCAATACAAGTACTTCTACAACGAGCAGGACGCCGCGGGGATCCTTGGCGGCATGAGCAAGGCGCTCAAGAAATTGGGGGCGCGTTCCGCGAGTTGAGCCTCGCAGAGGCTCAGATCTCGAATCTTCTTCGAGACGTCAGCGGCGGGACGTTACCCGGTCGCTATCGGAATCGGAATCGAGATCGCTATCGACATCGGGATCGAATTCCGCCGCGGAGCGAAGGCGATTCCGATACCGACCCCGACTCCGATCGGTCGCTGCCGAACACCGGGCGGAGGCGAGGGTTTAATCGAGAGATCGGCCGCAGACCGTTGCGAGCGCGGGTGGCCGGAGCCCCCCTTTCCGCAAAGGAAAGGGGGGCTGACCTCGAAAGGGCGCCTGGATCGGCTCAGGGGCCGACGAGTTTGATCGTCGTGACAACGTCGTTGAGTGACGGGAGGTGAAGACCGGGGAATGCCGTCACCAGCGTCGCCCCGCCGAAGTCGCCCGAGGCGCGCAAAGCGTCGCAATCCACAGACACCCCCGTGACCTGGGCCGCGCAACCTATCGAACCGCACATGCTACCCGGAGCGATCTTGGCGCCGGCAACGTTGTTTGCGTCGTAGACGCTCGCACTGGCAACGCCGCTGGTGAAGAACACCGTGGCAGGCGACGGGTCGCTGCGCGTATCGTCGCTTGTGCACAGGGTGTTGTCCGGGCCCTTGTTCGACACGGTCTGGATCGAGATCGTTTGCGTAATGCGCATCGCACCCGCTCCGAAGACGCCGCTCTCCACGTACTCCGTGGGGCTATTGCAGACACCCGTGTGGGTTCCTGACGAGCAGGGGTTGCCCTCGACGCAGGCGGCAGAGATAGAGCCATCGGGCGCCGTGCGCGTATCGTCGCACTCCGGATCGTCCGGGAGGCCAAGCGCACTGCCGCTGTTACCCGGGTTGCCCGGGGTCGTGTTGTGATCGCGGTTCACGGAGATGTCACGGTCAGGTGCGCCGCCATCGCAATCGACGGTCCCGAGGCCGTCGCTCACGGCGGTGATGCAGATGCCGACGACGCCGGGCAGAGTCAGGGTCACGGGATTGAAGTTGACGCCCTCCTTGGCAATGACCACCGGGGCGATACCGCTGCTGTTGGGAGCCCCGAACTGAATGCCGAGGCTGCCGGTGAGGTTTAACGGCAGGCGGAACGCCGTGGACTGCAGCGCCGCCTGGCTCCCGGCAGCCAGGGTGAGCGTATGCTGGCCGATAGCCGGGGTGCCACCCGGCGTGATCGTAGGCGTGCGGGTGGTCGTCGGAGTTGGCGTGAAAGGAATGGGCGGTGTGTTGGTCGGCGTACCGGTCACCGTGGGCGTTCGCGTCGGCTGCGGGGTGTGGGTCCTGGTCGGCGTGGCAGACGGCGGCGGCGGCGTGAAGCTCAGATAGAGACCGGCGCAACTAACGTTGTACCCGGAGCCGATGCCATAGATCTGCGTTCCCTGGAAGGGCGGCAGCGGAACCTCGGCGAACAGACCGCCGAGGGCGCTGGCGGCCTGCGGAAAGACGGCGAGCACGCCAGCGGCGAAGCTGTCTTCGTCGGCCCCAATCGGATTGGCCGTGACCTTGAGATCGCGAATGGTCAGCGCCCCGACGGAAGGAGAAATCCGGTCGCCGGCGGCCCCGAGGGTGATGGGGAACTCGAACGTAATCGTCGCGGATACCAGGGGCATCGGCGTGCCGCCGTTGTCCCCGATGGCGTCGAGTTGGTAGTTGGGAACGACCAGTACGATGTCGCCTGGCTCACCCGTGAGCGGCGGCCGCGCCACGGCAGCGACGGTGGGCCGGAGTTGGAGGGTCACCGGGCAGCCGTCCGGACTCGGGTTACCGCAGGCGCTGAGGTAGGACGGGTCGCCGAAAAGCAGGCTGATCATTCCGGTCGTCAACGGGACGGCCGGGCCGCCGTTGGGATCGGGGAGTTCCGTGAGGTTCTGGTTGAAGCTGCCCGCCAGCATGAAGGCGGCCATGAATCGGTTCAGGAAGCCGTCGGAGAGGCAGAACGCCAGATCGTACGGGGTCGATGTGCCGGGCATATTGGGCCCGAGCACCGGCGCACCCGGAGCGCTCGGAAGCAGTGTGTGAGTAATAGGCGGGGCATCGGGCGCCGGGGAAAGGGCTATCACGTTGGAGGCCACTTTGAAGGTGATGCCGTCGGAGTCCTCCGGCACCGAAGTGTAGAGGGCATCGATCAGCACATTGAGGGCGCTTCCCAGCGGGCCGGCGATGTCGATCCCCGCTAGTGCCTGATTCAGGCCACCGGGGAGCGCTCCGGCGATCTGGTCGCGGAAGGCGCTCTGGAGTTCGGCCTTAACGTCGACGATCAAGCCGGCGAGGTCGCAGATTCCGAGGCCGCCGGTGAGCACGGCGTTATCGTTGACGAACGTCGTACCGATCGAGTTCGTGAGTGCGGTCAAGCCGTCGCCGATCGGCGGCAGGGGCTCGACGTTGGCGTTGTACGCGATGCTCACGAGCTGCGCATCGTATTCGAGGTCGCAGGTGATGCCGAGGAAACCGGAGTCGACTCCCTCGATGGTCATCGAGAGGTTGGGGAGGTCGATCTGCAGCAGCGCGGAGTTGGTGCCGATAGCGGCGATGTTGGCGCCGATGGTCCCGTAGCTGAACTCGGTGATCGTTCCGCCGTTGACCTCCTGACCCTGCAAGTTGAGCTGGCTTTGCAGTTCGCCAAGGATGAGGTTGCGGATCGCTCCGAGACCGGTGTTGTTGATCCGGTTCGAGTTGCCGTCGGGGACGCGGCTGGTCAACGGCCATGCCGTACCCTTGAGCACGACGATCGTATCGCGCTTCTCGGTGCCGAGTCCGAAGGACTGCACTTTCGCTTCGACCACCTGCACTGACGAGGATCCGAGCGGAACCGTGGTCGAGAACTCGCCGGTGGTGGGATTAAAGCTGGTGGCTGCGCCGTTGATCAACAGGACGCTCGCTTTGGACAGGTCGCCGATTATGGTGCCGGAGAGCGGGATCGAACCGGCACCGGTTATCGTGCCCGTTGCCGGCGATTGGATGACAACATCGGGTGCGAGGTTGCCGAGGTTGAATCTGACGTTCGTAGCGCCCACGACGTTACTGATGTAGGTGCGGGCGCGCAGCGGGATGGTGAAAAGGGTTTCCTGGGGGTTGGCGACGGAGAGCGACCGTTCGAAGCGGCCCGTGCCGGGGTTGTAAGGAGCGTCTTCGTCGTCGACCTCCATCGAGATGACGTGACCCGCATGCGGAACGTTGGACACGGTAGCCGAGACGGGCACGACGGCCGGCAGGGAAGGGGGCGTAATCAGGGTGCCGGCGATCGGGGACACGACCGTGACACCGGGGTTCGGACCCGGCGTAAGGGCGTTGACGACGCGCTGCGCACCGGCGCGCATGGTGTCGAGGTGGGTGCCGATATCGCCGACCAGCGTGGCGATATCGGCCGCCGCGCAGCGTTTGTTTACGTTCGCTTCTGCCTTCACCCAGGCGGCGTTCACCGCTAGAGTGTCGCCACTGGTGCAACCGGTCCCGCACTTGAGGAGCCGCTTAATCATCTTCTTGCCGGCGGTAGCCGCCTGCTTGGCGATGCGGCTGGCGCACCTGAGTTGCGTATCGGACAAGACGCCGGGTTCGCGCCCGAACACCGCGTCCGTGGTCTGACGGCCCTCGCCGGTGGCAAAGCCCGCAAGACGCGCGACCATCGAGTCGTTGGAGCTGAAGCCGAAACCGGTGGCGTCGCTATCGCTACACGCCTTCAGGAGACCCATTTGCGTCGCCGCCAGTCGCGTCTGCACCGTCGCGTCACGCAACGGCCGGCTGCAGGAACTACCGCCAGCAACTGCCTTGGAGCACTTCTCGAAATCGCGGCTTGCGCTGCCGTACATGCTTGCCAGCCTGCCGGCGACCGTGCGACGGCAATCGGCATGAGCCGAACTCGGCAGGGCGAGCATTACGCCAACCGTTGAGCAAAGAAGAAGAGCGCCGACCCGCTTCATCACGCAGCCTCCCGGAATCTGGACGGAAGGGGGGGAACCCACGCCGCCCCCCGTCTGCCGTTTTATCGAGCCAGACACAATGCTCCGCTCAGCAATTCTCGTCGACCTTACGGCCTGCCGTTCCCGTGTTTCCGGCCGACGAACCGCCCGAGCCGGCCGTACCGGTCGTGATCGTATTACCGCTTCTGGCAACTGAGGCGCCGTTGCCGCAGACTACACCTATGGTCGGTCCGCCGCCGCCGCCGCCGCCATGGCCACCACGACCGCCGTTGCTTCCACTGCCGCCGTTCGCTCCCGGACGCGAATCGTCTTCGCCGCTACCGCCGAATCCGCCGGCCGACCCTGAACCTCCGTTGCCGCCGGTGCCGCCCGCGCCGCCGGTGCCGCCGCTGCCGGTGGTGATGGTAGTGTTCTCGACAGTCGCCGAGCCCCCGTACACCCAGACGCCGAAAGAGCCGCCGGCGCCGGTCCCGCCGGACGCATACGTCCCGGCGCAGCCGCCGGCGCCACCGCCACCACCGGCGCCACCATAGCTGTTGCACCACGAGTCGCCGCCGCCACCGCCGCTACCGCCGCCGCCGCCGCTGCCGGAGGAACCGTTGACGCCCGAACTGCCGTTTGACGGCGTGTATGTGGTCCCGAACGTGCCGAAATCGCCGCCGGAGGTGCCGTTGGCGCCGGCTGCTCCGGGAGATGTGGCGTTGCCACCGGCATTGGCGGTGCCGAAACAGTTACCGGTAGCCGCGCCGCCCGAGCCGCCATACGAACCCTGGCCGGACCCTCCTCCACCGCCGGTGGGACCGTCGCAGTGCCCGCCGCCGCCGCCGGAGCCGCCCTGGGTGCCGCTGGAGCAGTACGGGTTACTGGCGCCGCTGCCGCCGCTCGGCCGCCCGCAAGTTGAGCAGGTAGTCGTTGAGTTCTCGCAGCCGTTCACCCCGTTGCCGCCGTTCGAAGGAGCGCTCGAACCCGCTGAGCCGTTGCTCCCGGAACTGCCGCCGCCGGCGCTGCCGGCGTAAATCGTGCAGTCACGTATGACCACGCCGCTCGGCCAGAGCAAGCGCACGCCGTACGAGCTGGCCCCCGTGGCTAACGTGCTGGCGGCGTGAATCGTGAGGCCCTCCACGGTGGCGTTGCTTACGCTACTGCCGAGCATGCCGGTCGTGGAGGAACTGAATACGGCCGTGGCCGTACCGTCGCGCTGCCAATAGTTTCCGCTGTTGAAGCCGCCAAGCAGATTGATGTTACTCTGGAGAGTGATCGTCTCCGTGTACGCACTGACGCCGTCGATGTAGATGTCCGACTTGCTATTCGCGGCGGCATAGGTGATGCCAGCGCCGATGGTGTCGAACGGGTTCGTGACAGTTCCATCGCCTCCCGCACTCCCTACCGCACTGGAAACGAATACGGCCTCGGGCTCTGGGAAATAGATGTCGTCGAACAGCGAGTCGGCGTAGTCCTCCACCGCCGCCTGAATGCACGCTTGCACGCCGAGCACAGATGTGTCGCACGTCGTCAGATTGCCGTATGCGCTAGGGTCGCACTTGGCGATGAGTTGCTTGGCCTTCACGAGTGCCTTGAAGACCTTCTGGTCGGTCCCCGTTTGTGCGACCCGGCAATCGGCGGCGGCCGGCGCGAGATCTTCCTCGTACTGGCACTTCTGCTGTTCCTTGGCGCGGGTGTTGAAATACTTGCGCAAGGCGCCGCCAATCAGAGACTGGCACCTGGTACGCGGGTCGCTGCCCGATCCGGGGATGGGCGGATTGGGTCCATAGGCTTCGCCCATGGCCGTGGCGTTGAGAGCCTTGACGCGGCAGGTAATACACTGCGCCACGGAATTGGGGTCGTTGACGTAGTTGATAGGACCGATCGACTCGCAAGGGGCGGGGCAGAGCACGTAGCCGTTGTCGAACGGCGTCGACGCGGCGGCGCAGCCCTTGGCGATCTTCGCTTCGAGCTTGGCCTCGATCGTTGCCACCTTCAGTGCGCCCGGCAACTGCAACGGATCGTTGCAGTCGGTGGTATCGAGAATCCTACCCACCATACGCGCCTTGTGGCACTTGATCTTCTCCTTGATCAGCGTGTCCGCAAGCTGCTTGGCTGCCTTGCCGATCTCTTTTCGACAGATGGCGTCCACGCTGGCGAGTTGCGCCGACGCTGCCGCCGGCCACAAGCACGCAAGTACCGCCAGTGCACCAAGACCAAGACCTGTTCGTGTCTGCATTTTACTCCCCCGGTCGGTTACGGTCGCGAATCCAGAGCCCAGCGAGCCCACCATGTATGCGGGATAGCACGTCGCGGATCTTGCTCCTCCCGCATCCGGTAGACACGCACCCTCGCACCCCTCGATTACAAGCATGAAAGCCTCTCTCCCCAGCCTGCGACCGTCCAAGAGCCGAGACTTCCAACACTACGTTCTGTCGTCTATCCCGACATGGTCGGCTATGTCAACTCGAATCTGCCGCATTGGTCGGGGGCAGAAGTACTTTCCTCGGCGTGCCGTAGTTGTTCACCGCGGGGCATTTTTGACCACATCGCCGCTTTGTCGCTAGAAGAGCCGCGTGAATGGAGGGATGAAGCGATGGGCTACCAGTTTATCGAGCTGACCCGGGATGCATCGGGAATCGCGACACTGATGTTCAACCGCCCCGAGACTCGCAACGCAATGTCGCCGGCGATGGGCGAGGAGGTCGTGCGGGCAGTCGAAGAGCTCCGGCGGGATCACAGCGTTCGCGTCGTTGTACTTACTGGTAGCGGCAGGGCGTTCAGCTCGGGGGGCGACCTCGGCATGCTGGCGCGCGATTCCGGCGTTCCCGTTCCCGGCGAGACCCCGACCATGGGCGGCTCGCCCCGGGACTTCTACGCGCGTTACCTGGCTATCCGGCAGTTGCCCATGCCGACGATCGCGGCGATCAACGGGCACGCCATCGGTGCGGGGCTATGCATCGCTCTGGCATGCGATCTGCGGATTGCTGCCGCAGACGCGAAAATGGGCATGACCTTCACCCGCCTCGGAATCCATCCCGGCATGGGCGGAACCTTCTTCCTCCCGCGTCTGGTCGGCACGGCGCGGGCGTGCGAGCTGTTCTTCACCGGGCGGGTCTTCGGCGCGGCGGAAGCCGAGCGCCTCGGGGTGGTCAACCAGACCGTGCCGCGCGCTGAGTTCGACGCCGCCGTGCGCCGGCTGGCTACTGAGATCGCCACTGCCGCGCCCATGGCGGTGCGCATGGTGAAGCGGGCGATTTACCGGGGTGTCGAGCACTCCCTCGACGACATGCTCGACCTGGAATCCATGCAACAGGCGTTAACCTTTTCTACTGCCGACGCTCGCGAAGGGGTCACGGCCATTCTCGAGAAACGCGAACCGCGGTTCGTCGGCGGATGACCGACTCAGCGTGGCTTGCGGAACAACTGCTCGAGTTGCGTGCGGGCCCGACCGGTGGGGTTGGCGGCTTCACGCCGGCCACGACGGAAGCGAAAAAAATCGCAGAAGTTCCCGACCTGCTTGTCCACCTGCAACTCGGAGTGGGGTTCGCGGCAGTGGTTGTGGTACGCCGGGTCGTAGAAATCGCAGTTCAGGCAGCAGTGGAGGTCGGCACCGCAGGCGAGGCACGTATCGCGCCGCCCGACTGCCAGGGTCGGTCCGATGTCACCGCCGCAACGGTAACAGAATCGTTCGCGCGCTTCGCTCATGGGTGAGCGCCTTTCCTTGCCGGCAACCAGGTCGGTTGATAGCATGCGAGCTTCCGCGGGTCACGATCGATCCGCTGCGGTCGGGCAAGGAGGGTGGGGCATGCTGCGGTTGATTGCCGAGTTCGAGCGATCGCTGGTCGTCGAGGAAAACGCCTCGACGCACACGGTGCGCAACTACGTGAGCGATCTGCGGCAGCTTCGCGCCCATCTGTTACGGCAGGGGGTAGGGATCGGTGCCACCGGCAAAGACGTGGACCTGACCTGCGTCGACGCCCTGGCGATTCGCGGCTTCCTCGCCGCACTCCTGCGACGAAACCGCAAGAGCTCGGTCGGCCGCAAACTGTCAGCCACGAAAGTCTTCTTCCGCTTTCTCGTTCGCCGGGGTCATCTGACTGCCGATCCGACGGTCGGCGTGTCGACGCCGAAGAAGGATCGACAACTTCCGGTGCACCTCACGGTCGACGACATGTTTCGTCTTCTGGACGCGCCCTCGCGTCAGACCCCGGCGGGGCTGCGCGATCGGGCGATTCTTGAGGTCATGTACTCCTGTGGCTTGCGCGTCAGCGAAGTCGTCAGCCTCGACTGGAGCGACATCGACGTCGAATTGGAGGTTGTCCGCGTGCGCGGTAAGGGCGGGAAGGAACGGCTGGTGCCGATTGGGCGTCCGGCCCTGGCGGCACTGGCGGCGTACCGCGCCAAACGCGAGGCGCTTTGCCCGCGCCGGCTGTACGATCCCGGGGCAGTCTGCCTGAATCGCCGCGGGCAGCGCCTCACCACGCGCAGCGTCGCACGCATGGTGGAGGGCTACGTCCTCGCGAGCGGACTGGCAACCAGGGCCAGCCCGCACGCGTTGCGGCACAGCTTCGCCACGCATCTTCTCAATGCCGGCGCCGATCTGCGTGCCATTCAGGAGCTGCTCGGCCATTCGAGTCTGTCGACCACCCAGCGCTATACCCACGTCAACCTCGATCAACTGATGCGCGTCTACGACAAGGCACATCCGCGAGCCTGATGATACGCGGAAGAGAGGCTCTAACCGGTTCATGGAACAGCCCAGCGGCTATCCGCCGACTATACGCTCGACGACGATCCTTGCGGTACGGCACCGGGGCAAGGTCGTCGTAGGCGGAGACGGACAGGTAAGCTTCGGGGCCACGGTGATGAAGCGAACCGCCCACAAGGTGCGCCGCATATACGAGGGCAAGGTACTGGCCGGTTTCGCCGGCGCCAGCGCCGACGCCTTCACGCTGTTCGACAAGTTCGAGAAACGGCTCGAACAGCACAACGGTAGTCTGCGGCGCGCCGCGGTGGAACTGGCCAAGGACTGGCGCACCGATCGCGTCCTGCGCCGTCTCGAAGCGCTGCTCATTGCCGCCGATCGCGAAACCCTGCTCGTCATGTCGGGCAGCGGCGATGTCATCGAGCCTGACGACCACGTCATCGCCATCGGCTCGGGCGGCAACTACGCCCTCGCCGCCGCGCGGGCGTTGATGAAGCATACCCAGCTCGACGCTCGCACGATCGTGGAAGAGTCGTTGCGCCTGGCCGCCGAGATCTGCATTTACACCAACGAGCACCTGACGGTGGAAGAGTTGTAGGGCGTCCTCGTCCGAGCTTCTCAGCCGACGGCCTGCCGTTCCGTTCCGCCGATCCCCTGACACCCGCAAGCGCCCATGCTAGCTGAATCCAAATGAGTCAGATGACGCCGCGAGAGATCGTCTCCGAGCTCGATCGTTATATCGTCGGACAGCGGGCCGCCAAGCGCGCGGTTGCCGTTGCCATGCGCAATCGCTGGCGGCGCCAGCAGGTGCCGGAGGAGTTGCGCGACGAGATCGCGCCGAAGAACATCATCATGATCGGGCCGACGGGAGTGGGCAAGACCGAGATCTCGCGGCGGTTGGCGAAGCTGGCACAGGCCCCTTTTCTGAAGGTCGAAGCGTCGAAATTCACCGAAGTGGGTTACGTCGGCCGCGACGTCGAGTCGATGATCCGCGACCTCGCCGACCTCGCCGTGAAGATGGTCAAGGACGAGGAACAGGACAAGGTGGCCCTGCGGGCGCGCGAGCTCGCCGAGGAGAGGGTGCTCGACCTCCTGCTGCCACCCGGCCGTGCGGACGAGCCGGGCGCCAGCTTCAGCACGGCCCCCGCGAGCGAAGACAGCGGCGGCACGCGCGAGAAGCTCCGCCGTATGCTGCGCGAAGGCACCTTGGACGACCGTATCGTCGAGCTTGAAGTGACCAGGGCGCCCGTGTCGATGGTCGAGGTCTTCGCCGGTCAAGGTATGGAGGACGTCGAGAGCAACTTGCGGGAACTGTTCGCCAACATCATCCCCAGGAAGTCAAAGAAGGAGCGGCTCCGGGTCCCCGAGGCGCTCGACCTGCTCGCGCAGGAGGAGGCCGGCAAACTCGTCGACATGGAGTATGTCACCAAGGAAGCCGTGCGCCGCGTCGAGCAGTCGGGCATCGTGTTCATCGACGAGATAGACAAGATCGCCGGCCGCGAGAACGTCGTCGGCCCCGACGTGTCCCGCCAGGGTGTGCAACGCGACCTGTTGCCGATCGTCGAGGGCAGCTCCATCAGCACCAAGTACGGTATGGTGCGTACCGACCACATTCTGTTCATCGCCTCGGGGGCCTTTCACGTCGCCAAACCTTCCGACCTGATCCCGGAGTTTCAGGGCCGCTTCCCGATTCGCGTCGAGCTCGAGCCGCTCACGCGCGAGGACTTCGTGCGCATACTTACCGAACCGGAAAACGCCTTGCTCAAGCAGTACGTTGAGCTGCTAAAGACCGAGGGGGTGACGCTGGTCTTCGCCGACGACGCGGTCACGGAGATCGCCGCCATTGCGGCCGAGGTCAACGCGACCACCGAGAACATCGGCGCCCGGCGGCTGCACACCGTGGTCGAGCGGCTGCTCGAGCAACTATCGTTCGATGCCCCGGAAATGGGGGGCGCCCGTGTCGTCATCGATGCCGGCTACGTGCGCGAAAAGCTGAGTGCCATCGTCAAGGACGAGGATTTGTCGCGCTACATCCTATGATGCTACGCAAGCACGGGACCGATATGGACAAGCTTATCGCGCGCGCCGAAACCCTGCTCGAAGCGCTGCCGTACATCCGGCGCTATTCGGGCACGACGATGGTCATCAAGTACGGTGGCCACGCCATGATCGACGAGGAACTCAAAGAGAGCTTCGCGCAGGACGTTGTGCTGCTGAAATATGTCGGTATCAATCCGGTCGTGGTCCACGGTGGCGGGCCGCAGATCGGTCAATTGCTCGAGCAACTGGGCATCCGGTCACGTTTCGTTCGCGGCATGCGGGTTACCGATCAAGCGACGATGGACGTCGTCGAGATGGTACTCGTCGGCAAGGTCAACAAGGAGATCGTCAGCCTCATCAACCGGCACGGAGGGCGCGCCGTCGGTCTGTCCGGCAAGGACGGCGAGCTCATTCTGGCGCGCAAACACACGGTTGCCGACGATCGCCATGGCGGCAAACGCATCGATATCGGCCTGGTCGGCGAGGTTCGGGCCATCAATCCCGGGGTCATCGCATCGCTCGACCGCAGCGACTTCGTCCCGGTAATCGCCCCGATCGGCGTGGGAGAGAACGGTGAAACCTACAACATCAATGCCGACATCGTCGCCGGGGAAGTGGCCGAGGCATTGAGCGCCGAGAAGCTGCTGCTGCTCACCGACGTCGAGGGCATCCGCGACGCCGCGGGGACCAGGATCTCGACGCTCGATGTCGACCGGGCCGCCGAACTCATTCGCAACGGCGTGATCGGCGAGGGCATGATTCCGAAGGTCGAGTGCTGCATAAACGCGCTGCGCGGCGGTGCGAAGAAGACGCACATCATCGACGGTCGGGTCAAGCACGCCGTCCTGCTGGAGGTCTTCACGCGCGAGGGCGTGGGAACCGAAGTGGTCCGGACGCCGGCGCGCGGACGCCGCAAAGCGGCGGGCAGCGGGGGCGATTCCGCCGCCGCGACCGGGGCGGGCGGATGACGAACCGCGAGATCATAGCCCTCAACGACCGCTACCTCTTTCCCCTCTACCCGCGGGCCCCCATCGCCATCGTGCGCGGCGAGGGATGTCGGGTGTGGGATGCCGACGGGCGCGAGTTCCTCGATTTCTTCTCGAGCACCGTGGTGACTTCGCTCGGTCACGCGCACCCGGCGGTTACCCGCGCCATCGTTGCCCAGGCGGGCAAGATCCTTCACGTCTCTAACCTGCATCACAGCGAACCCCAAGCCGTACTCGCCGAGGCCCTGTGCACACACTCGTTCGCCGACCGGGTGTTCTTCTGCAACAGCGGCGCCGAAGCCAACGAGGCGGCGGTGAAACTGGCGCGCAAGTTCGGCGCCGATTTCGGCGACGGGCGTTTCGAGGTGCTCACCGCGACTGGGTCGTTTCACGGCCGGACGCTGGCGATGATCACGGCCACCGGCCAGGAGAAGGTCCGCCGCGGCTTTCAACCCCTGCCGGAAGGGTTTCGCTACTTCCCTTACGGCGACCTCGACGCCCTGGCCGCGGCCGTCGGACCACACACCATCGCCATTATGCTCGAACCCGTGCAGGGGGAAGGCGGCGTGGTCGTGCCGCCGGCCGGTTATCTCGAGGGGGTTCGCGACCTGTGCGAGCGCCGCGACTTGCTCCTCATCTACGACGAGGTGCAAACCGGCATGGGCCGACTCGGCACCCTGTTCGGCTACGAGCAGAGCGGCGTGGCGCCCGATGTGATGACGCTGGCAAAGGGTCTCGGAACCGGGGTGCCCATCGGCGCGATGCTCGCCAACGCACGGGTGGCGAAGGCGTTTACGGCCGGCGCCCACGCTTCGACCTTCGGCGGCAATGCGCTGGCCTGTGCCGCGGCGGTGGCGGTGGTACGGACACTGCTGGACGAAGAGGTAATCGAGAATTGCCGCACGCAGGGCGAGTGCCTGCGGACGCGGCTCGCCGCTCTCAAGTCGTCGTGTCGGCGGATCGGCGAGATTCGCGGCGCCGGGTTGCTCGTCGGCGTCGAGATCGACGGCCCGGGCGGCGCCGTGGTCGACGCCTGCCGCGAGCGGGGGTTGCTCATCAATTGCACGGCGGAAAAGGTGCTGCGGTTCGCGCCGCCGCTGGTCGTGACCGCTGACGAGATCGACCGTGCGGTAGATATCGTTGCGGAGGTGCTGCGCGCATGAAGCGTGACTTTTTGAGTCTGGCGGCTCTCACGCGGGCGGAGCTGGACGCGATTCTCGCCCTCACGGCAACCCTGAAGCGCGATTTGAAAGCGGGCCGCCGCTCGCCGTGGCTGGCGGGGAAGTCGCTGGCGATGCTGTTCGAGAAGCCCAGCCTGCGCACCCGGGTGACGTTCGAGGTGGGCATGACGCAATTGGGCGGCTTCCCGGTCTACCTGACCCCGTCGGATATCCAGCTCGGGCAACGCGAGTCCGTGGCCGACATTGCGCGCAACCTCGAGCGCTGGGTCGATATCGTCATGGCCCGTACCTTCAAACACGAGACCCTGGTGGATCTCGCCAGCCATGCGCGAGTCCCGGTCATCAACGGGCTTTCGGACCTGCTGCACCCCTGCCAGGTGCTGACCGATTGCTTCACCCTGCTCGAGCGGCACGAGAACCTCGACCCGCTGCGCATCGCGTTCGTCGGCGATGCCAACAATGTCGCCAACTCGTGGATGTTCGCGGCCGCCAAGTTCGGCTTCGAACTCGTGCTCGGCTGCCCGGTGGGCTACCAACCCCACTCCGGCGTCTACGAGGAGGCGCGCGCCGCCGGGGCGCGCGTCACGGTAACCGCCGACCCAGTCGAGGCGGTCACCGATGCCCACGTGGTGTACACGGACGTATGGACCAGCATGGGGCAGGAGAACGAAACCGAGCAGCGGCGGCACGATTTTCAGGCCTACCAGATCAATGCGACGCTCCTGCGCCATGCGCGCCCGGGCGCGCTCGTCATGCACTGCCTCCCGGCCCATCGCGGCGAGGAGATAACCGGCGACGTTATCGACGGTCCTCAATCCATCGTCTTCGACCAGGCCGAGAACCGTCTGCACACGCAAAAGGCGATCATGGTCTGGCTGAGCGAACATTCCGCCCGATGAAAGGCGGAATCGTCCGCAGTCCAGAGTCCAGAGCGCCGAGACCCCGACGACGACCCACGAACGACAAGCAGCCAACGAGGAACGAGGAATCATGCCCTCAAACCCGCAGGCCCCCAGGCCTTCAAGCCCCAGGAAAATCGTTCTCGCATACTCGGGGGGCCTCGACACGTCCGTGATCCTCACCTGGCTGATCGAAACCTACGGCTCCGAGGTGATTGCGTTCTGCGCCGACCTCGGCCAGGGCGACGAACTCGACCCGGTCGAGGAGAAGGCGAAGCGTACCGGCGCCAGCAAGGTCTATATCGAAGACCTGCGCGAGGAGTTCACCCGCGATTTCGTCTTCCCGATGCTGCGCGCCAACGCCGTGTACGAGGGCCAGTACCTGCTCGGGACATCGATCGCGCGGCCGCTGATTGCCAAACGGCAGGTGGAAATCGCGCAGGCGGAAGGTGCCGACGCGGTGGCGCACGGGGCGACTGGTAAAGGCAACGATCAGGTGCGCTTCGAACTCACCTACTACGCCCTGCAACCCGGGATCCGCGTGATCGCACCCTGGCGTTCGTGGGATCTGACCTCGCGTTCGAAGCTGATCGCCTACGCCGAGCAGAAGGGGATTCCGATCCCGGTGACGGCGGAGAAGCCTTACAGCTCGGACCGGAACCTGCTGCACATCAGCTACGAGGGCGGCATTCTCGAAGACCCGTGGCGGGAGCCGTACGAGGACATGTTCCTGCTCACCGTGGCGCCGGAGAGGGCGCCGGACCGGGCGGAATACGTCGAGATCGACTACGAAGCCGGCGACCCGGTGGCGGTCGACGGCGAGCGCCTGTCGCCGGCACGGCTGCTGGCGCGCGTGAACGAGCTCGGTGGCAAGCATGGCGTCGGCCGCGTCGATCTGGTGGAGAACCGCTACGTGGGCATGAAGTCGCGCGGCGTGTACGAGACGCCCGGCGGCACCATCCTGCACGCGGCGCACCGGGCCGTCGAGTCGCTCACGTTGGACCGCGAGGTGCTGCACCTGCGTGACAGCCTCGTGCCGCGCTACGCCGAGATGGTGTACTACGGATACTGGTTCGCACCGGAGCGGCGCATGCTGCAGACGGCGTTCGACGATGTGCAGCAGGCGGTGACCGGGACGGCGCGCGTGAAGCTCTACAAGGGCAGTGTTCAGGTGGTCGGGCGCAAGGCGCCGCGATCGCTCTACCGTACCGACATCGCAACCTTCGAGGACGACACCGTCTACGATCAGGGCGATGCGGAAGGATTCATCAGACTGAACGCGTTGCGGTTGAAGATCGCGGCGAGGGTGGAGAAATGAAGGCCGACGATCGGCTATCGGCGCTCCGCGGCCGAGCTGCCGACCACTGACGGTTTGGAGCTTCCTTCATGAAAGTGGGCATCGCCGGCTTCCCGGGCGCCGGGAAGACGACCATCTTCAACGCGTTGACGGGACAACACGCCGACGTGGGCGGCTATTCCGAGCCGGGCCGAGTGAACCTGGGAACGATCAAGGTGCCCGATGCCCGCGTCGATCGTCTGAGCGACATGTTCAGGCCGAAGAAGACGACGTATGCGGAGATCGTCTTCGTCGACTTCCCGGCCGCGGCGCGTGGCGGCGAACAGAAGGTGTCGGCGTTGGAGAACTCGACGCTCACACAGATGCGCGAGACCGATGCGCTGGTGCAGGTGGTGCGCGGCTTTATGGATCCGATGACCGGCGATACGCCGGACCCGGCGCGGGACATCGCCAACTTCAAGGGAGAACTGATTCTCAACGACCTTGTGCTCGTCGAGCGACGGATCGAGCGCCTGAAGAAGGAGAAGGGCAGGGAACACGAGCGCGCGTTGCTCGACAAGTGCAAGGCGGCGCTCGAGGCGGAGCGACCCCTGCGCTGGCTCGAACTGACCGGGGAAGAAATCACCAGCCTGGCCGGGTTCGGTTTCCTTTCGCGCCGGCCGTTGCTGGTGCTGCTCAATGTTGGCGAGGCGGATCTGCGCGGTCCCCTGCCGTCGCCGGTGGCGGCGGCACTGGAGGCCGACCGTTTGCAGGGTTTGGTGATGGCCGGTCAGATCGAAATGGAGATCGCCGCGCTGGAGGCCGCGGATCGGCAGGCGTTCCTTGACGATCTCGGCATAGAGCACTCGGCGCGTGAGCGTTTCATCCGGGCAGCCTACGACTTACTGGACCAGATAAGCTTCCTGACTACCGGCGAGGACGAGGTGCGGGCGTGGACGATCAAGCGCGGCACGACGGCGGTCAGGGCGGCGTGCAGGATCCACAGCGATATCGAGCGCGGCTTCATTCGCGCCGAGGTGGTGCACTACGAGGATTTCGTCCACTACGGCACCGAGGCGAAATGCCGCGAAGCGGGCAAGTTCCGTCTGGAGGGCAAGGAGTACGTCGTCCGCGACGGGGATATCATCCACTTCCGCTTCAACGTGTAGTCAACCGCGGCGGGCATCGCTCGCCGCCGCGCCGGCTCCGTGAGGCGCTGGCGTTGACTACCGCGCCCGATTGACCGGGCAGCCGCGCAGGGCGGCGTTCACGGCGGCAACGATATCGTCGATCTCGACCGCCCCGGTGCCGTTGGCGTCGAACGGTGGGCAGGCGCTCATGGGCTGGAGATTCAGGGCGATGTTGACCCCGACAATCAACTCGTCGACTGCGGCGGTGCCGTCGCGGTCGCAATCGCCGGGACAGGTGCCGTCTGGCGCGGTGGTGCTGGTAGGAGTGAGTGTCGGAACCGGCGCCTCCGGCGTTGGCGTCGGCGTTGCGCTCTCCACCGGGATTGCAGTGGGGGAGGGCGTACCTGTTACCGTGGCGGTTGGCGCCGGCGTGTGAGTTGGCTCCGTGGTAGGGGACACGGTTGCGGTTGGCAACGGGGTCGAGGTCGGCTCTATCGCCGTCGTGGGGCTGTCCTCGGCAGTGGGGGTAGCCGAAGGCGGGGCGGCTTCCGTGGCGGTCCCGGTGGGCGTGCTCGAAGGATGGGCGGTTTCCGTTGGGACGACCGTGGGCGAGTGCGTCGAGGTGCCCGTCGCGCTCGCCTCCGCCGTGGGTGTGTCTGTCGCTTCGGAAACCGGCGTCTCGGAAGGAGTCGGCGTCAGCGTGGCAACGATCGTTGCAGTTGGGCTCGCCGTCTCAGTGTTCTCGGCCACGGGACTTGTCGTCACGGTGGGGGTGGCGGTTGGGGTGCCGCTTGGCGGTACGGTGGCGGTGCCGGTGGGCGTGGGTGCAGCGGTATCGATCGCCGTGGGGGTCGGCGTCTCGGCGGCCACCGCGGTTGCGGTTGCCGTGGCCGTGGGTGCCGGCGTTTCGATCTCGGTAGGAGTTGCGCTCGGGGTCGCCACGAGTGTCGGCGACGGTGTCGATGACGGCGTGTGCGTTGCCGTTATCGTGGGTGTCCTGGTCGGGGTCGGCGGCACGGTTGCCGTCCGTGTGGGAGTCTGAGTCGCCGATCGCGTTGGCGTCATGGTGGCAGTCCGAGTGGCGGTCCGGGTCGGCGTGCGAGTGGCGGTTCGTGTCGGCGTCTTGGTCGCGGTTCGGGTCTGCGTCGGAGTGGGAGTTCGGGTGCGAGTTCGGGTTGCGGTCGGCGTGCGGGTGCGGGTGCGGGTCGCCGTCGGTACCACGCAAACATTCGAGGTACACACCTCACCGGCAGGGCAGTCGGCAGTGGTAAGGCAGGACAGTAGTACGTCGGAGGCGACGCAGTGCCCGTCCCCGTCGCAGATCGACTCCAGAGTAAAAGGGTTGAAGTCCTCGCACTCCGTTCCTTCCGGGGCCGGGATATGGTTCAGGCAGCGGTTCTGGCTTTCGCTACAGTCGACGGTACACTGGTTGAAATCGTCTTCGCAGCGGGCGGTGTGGAAACATATGAAGGCGACGCAGGTATCGACGGTACAGAACTTCCCGTCGATGCAGTCGCTGTTACTGAGGCACTGAGCGAGGGCGGTCTGCGGGCAAAGGCCCAAGAACAGCATCGCGACGGCAACGATCGGCCCCGCAATCCACCGGTTCGGTTCCGACCTGCGACGGGCAGTAGGACTGCCGCCGTGGTGACGGAGATAGTCTGCATGTCGTCTGCGAGACATGATCGCCCCCTGTGTTGACGAACCGTTCTTACTGCCGACTCAGCCGGTGCCGGCGCTTATACGACGCAAACGAACGGCGGCGCAAGCGTCGTCCCGGATCTGCAATGAGGCCCGCAGTTGTCGACTCTCCGTTGGCGAAGGTCGACTCGAACCGCCTTCGGCCGGGGTTAAATCGGGTAGGGGGAATCGCCGCTTTTCTGTCCGGGCTTCGGGGCGCTTTCTTCCCTGGGTGATTTGGCGGGGGCTGCCGGCGCCGGGACAGGATCGGTGACGGCCGGGGCTGCCGGCGCGACGTTCCGGCGGGGCTTCGCGGCGCGAGTCGAGCTGGCCGCGCGCGTTGGGCGCGACTGGCGAGCGCTCTTGCCGCGCGACTGCGAATCGAGCTTGAAGATCAGGTCGGTAACCCGCACGGCAAGCTTCAGCTTGGTAGCAAGGTCCTGGGTCCGGCGGCGCTGCTCTTCCAGGCGCTCCCGGAGGAGGGCGTTCTCGGCGCGTACGGCCGCGGGCTCGTCGTCGGCGCCGGCTGCGGCGGCCGCCAATTCCCGTTCGAGCGCCGCGCTTTCCGCCTCTGTGGCCACAAGGGTACGTTGAAAGCTGGCCGCCGCCTCGCCGGTGCGGCTTTCGAGCTGGGCGCTGCGACCGTCGCCGGCGGACACTGCAGTCGCGGGGCGCCGCGCCAGCTCGCGCTGGAGCGCGTCGAAATCTTCCGCCAGTTTCTGGCGGGCCTGTTTCTCTTCGGTTAGCGCCTGACGGAGGTAAACGATTTCCTGCTTGGCCGCGAGAAATGCGGACTCGGGCACGGCCGGTGCCCCGAACGGCGCTTGCGAGGTTTCGCGGCGGAGGCGGTCGAGCTGCATCTCGGCGGCCTGGCGCCGACGCCGCTCTTCGGCAAGCTCCGCGTGAAGAGCCGCAATGCGCTCGGCCACGAGATCGGTGCCGCCGTTGGCCGCCTCGGGTTCACGGGGGAGGTCGTGCGGCTCGGTCGAAGATGACGCTGCGGCCGGCTCGCCCCGCGGCATGTCGTCAGGAGACTCCCGCGCCGATCGCGTTCGCGAACTGTCGAGCGCCTGCAGAAGCGCCTGCTCGCGTTCCCGTAACTCGCGCACCTGGGTACGCAGTGCGGCAACGTCGCTTCCCGAATCTGCGCCGGCGCCCGTGGAGTCGCCGGCTGACGTCGATCGCGCGGCAGACGCGGCTGCCGAAGGTGCGGTTTGGCTATCGGTACCGGTGCCCGACGCCGAGACGTCCCACGGCTCGTATCTGTACTCGGCCCCGCGCCCGGCTAGGCCGCAGCCACTCGTCGCAAGCCCAAGCCCGACTGCGAGAACAACAACCCCGGGGCACCACTGCCGACGGCACGCGCCGACGCTCATGGCGCCGGACCCTACCCCCGAGGATGGCCCTTGTCTACCGCGACTTTTCCGGCAGGGCGACCGGTTCCGGTGCGTCCTGACAGGGCGGGCCGGGGGCGTACCACATGCGCCAGCGCACGGGCACTCCGGCCGCGACAATTATCGTCGACGACCGCGTACCGTAAACGTCGGTGTGTACGCAGAGGTTGTTGAGCGGCGAGCGAGTGCGTGGATCCAGGGGCGTCGCATGGTCGGCGAGCACGCCGCGCAACGCGGCGCACAGCGTCTCCGGGTCGGCACTGTCGACCGTCGAGACGAGCGCGTTGAACAACTCGTGCGACCTCGCGAGGCGCGGGCACTCGAAGTCGTTGAGATCGAGGTTGGTCAGGAGATGCACGCCCGGAGCAAGGTCCTGTCGAACCATGGCGCCGCTGATGTTGCCGACGACACAGGCGGCGACGGGTGAGGCCAGCAGGAGGTTGAACGGGTTGTATCGATCGGCGGGTTCGCCGACGACGAACGCCGCCGCGGCCGCCACCGAATCGTGTCTCAGCGCGTCGAGGCAGAGCTGGCCGCGCGAGCGCCGTGTCGGGTCGATCGCGGTCGCCGTTCGCCGGTTCAGCAGTCCGGCGACGAGGCCATGGGCGTTGAGGCCGAGCCACGTACCGCCAGCGACAAGGTCTCGTCCGGCGACCACCCAGGGGTCGCTTGCGAGCACGGCCGGACCCGCGGTCGGCCGGTCGTAGAACTCGTCGCGGTTGGCCGCGATCACGACCGGGCGCTCGCGGCTGGTCCGATGAAAGAGGGCCAGCGTACACACGGCATCGAGTATAAGGGCGCGCCAGAGCACGAACAATGCGCCGCAGCGTTGACGAACGTGGGAGAGCTCGAATTGAGTCACCGTGGGGCGTGTGTTAGCGTCCCCGCATGTCAGCCGCCGCGGCCACGTTCCAGTCGATCGAAGACGTCGTCGAGCGCTTCGGCCGGCAGCGCTACATCTGTAACCGGCGCATTGCCACGGTCGTGTATCTCGCCAGCCATTTGCAGAAACCGATCCTCGTTGAGGGACCCGCCGGCGTCGGCAAGACCGAGTTGGCCAAGGTGCTCGCCGACGCTCTCGGCTACGACCTGATTCGGCTGCAGTGCTACGAAGGGCTCGACGAGGCGAAGGCGCTTTACGAGTGGGAGTACGCCAAGCAGCTTCTCTACACCCAGATCCTGAAGGACAAGATCAACGACGTCGTCGGGGGAGCGGCGTCGCTGCGCGAGGCGGTAGACCGGATTGCCAGCGAAGACGATGTGTTCTTCTCCGACCGGTTCATCCTGCCCCGGCCGCTGTTGCGCGCGATCTCGGCGCCGGCCCCGTCGGTCCTGCTGATCGACGAGATCGATAAGGCCGACAGCGAGTTCGAGGCGTTTCTGCTGGAGGTATTGAGCGATTTTCAAGTGAGCGTGCCGGAGCTGGGCACCTTGCGCGCTCGCCACATCCCGCTCGTGGTGCTCACCAGCAACAACGCGCGGGAGATGTCCGATGCGCTCAAACGGCGCTGTCTGCACCTGTACATCGACTTTCCGGCCGCCGGTCAGGAACTGGAGATCGTGCGCCTGAAGGTGCCTAACATCAGTGCCGCCCTGGCGCAGGACGTCGTGGCGGTAGTGCAACGCATTCGTCAGGTGGACCTCAAGAAGGTGCCGAGCATCAGCGAGACCCTGGACTGGGCCAGGGCGCTCACGCTGCTCAACGTCGAGCAACTCGACGAGGAGATCGTCCACGATACGCTCAACACGATCCTCAAGTACGAAGGCGACATGCGCAAGGCGCAGGACGAATTGAAGGACTTCGTGCAAAAGCGGCAGGCACAGCGGGCAGCGGCGGGGGCGGGCGAACAGGCCGAAAAGGACCTGCTGCACTGAGGCGCGGCCGGCCGGCGCCATGGATCGGAAGCTCATCGAGTTCGCGGCTCTCCTGCGGCAGAACGGAGTGCGGGTATCCATGGCCGAGAACATGGACGCCTTCCACGCCGTCAAGGTGCTCGGTCTCGGCGACCGGGTGACTTTCAAGGACACGCTGCGCGCCACGCTGATCAAGCGGGCCATCGACGCGGCAACGTTCGACGAACTGTTCGATCTGTATTTCACGAGGTTAGGTGAGGCTATCTCGCGCAGTACCGCGAACCTGATGTCGACCCTCGACCTCGACCCCGCGGCGTTTCAGCAGTTGTTGGAGCAACTGCAATCCATCCTGAAAGATCTCGACATCGAACTGTCCGATTTGGCGAGGTTTCTGCTCACCAACAACACCGGACAACTGGAGCGTCTGCTGCGGGAAGCGGCGCGGGCGGCCGATGCGCAGAACATCCAGCGGGCGTTTCAGGAGGGACGGTACAGCCACGCGATGGCGCAGTCTCTGGGGCTGGCGGGATTGACGGCGGAACTCGACGGGCTCAAGGCGCGTCTGGACGACGCCGCGGGGCTGGATGCGGCGGACCACGAAAGGCTGCGGCGCTTCCTGGAGCGGCGGCTGCAGGATCTCACCGAGATGATCAAGCGGGCAGTGCGCGTGGAGCTGGAGAAGCAGGATCAGTCGGTGCGCGACTCCCAACGTCTGCAGACGCTGGCGGAGAAGAGCTTCTATTACCTGTCCGAGGACGAGATCCGGCGCATGCGCGAGGCGGTAACCAGGTTGGCGCTGCGCCTGAAGAACGTTGCCTCGATCCGCCGGCAGCGCGCCAAGCGGGGTAAGTTCGACCTCAAGCGCACTCTGCGTCACAACCTCCAGTACGGGGGCGTGCCGTTCAAGATTCGCCTGGACCGGCGGATAAAGGAACGGCCGCAAGTGATGGTTCTCTGCGACGTGTCGGACTCGGTACGCAACGTGTCGCGGTTTATGTTGCAGTTCGTCTACTCGCTGCAGGACCTTTACGCGCGCGTGCGGAGTTTCATTTTCGTCAGCGAGATCGGTGAGGTGACGCATCTTTTCGAAGAGCAGGACATCACTAAGGCCGTCGAGCAGTCGTTGACGGGGAGCATCATCAACGTCTTTGCGCACTCCGACTTCGGCCGGGCGTTCCGGAGTTTTCACCGCGACCACATCGGGGCAGTGAACAAGAAGACCACTGTGTTGATTCTCGGCGACGCCCGCAACAACTACAACGTCCCGCACGAATGGGTGCTGCGGGAGATCCGGCAGCGCGCCAAGCAGCTCGTCTGGCTGAACCCGGAGAACCGGTTGACGTGGGGTTTCGGCGACAGCGAGATGGACCGGTACTTGCCGTACTGCGACGTCGTCGAGGAGTGCCGCAATCTCAACCAGCTCTATCGCGTCATCGACCGCCTGGTTTCGTGACGGGGGAAATGGGGATTGACGCTCCAAACCGATTCTGGGCAGAATGCCCGCACAAGGTAGAGGATGCGCACGCGCGTATGAGTCTAGAGGACGCCATTCTCATGAGCGTCGGTGGGCTGACCCTGGACCCGGTCACCAAGACTCCGATCGTCATTTTGAAGGACCGGGAAAACAAGCTGAACCTGCCAATCTGGATCGGCCTGCTCGAGGCGACGGCGATGGCGACGGAGCTCGAGGGGATCAAAATGGCGCGTCCGATGACCCACGATCTCCTGCGCAATGTGCTCTCCGAGCTGGGCGCGACGGTGGATTGCGTGGAGATCACGGATCTGAAGGAGAACACGTATTTCGCTCTGATTCACCTGCGCATTAACGGGGCGGAGGTGACGATCGACTCGCGGCCGAGCGACGCCATTTCCCTGGCGTTGCGCACCAAGAGCCCGATATACGTCGCCAAGCGGGTCATCGAAACGTCCAGCCTGTTGCAGCAGGCCGAGGACGCCAACGAGACCGATCTCTCCAACGTCTCGCGCGACAAGTGGAGCGAGATCCTGGAGAAAATGAACCCCGACGATTTCAAGTACAAGATGTGATCCCGCGGCGGCGGGGTTGCATCGGCGGTTCGTTACAACTTCCCCGAAAAGAGGTGCAGTCGGACCATGGCTCGTACACGTTATCGCCGCAAAGACCTCAAGCGCCCCGACGAATTCGTCAGCGCCGGCCGTCAGATGCTGCTCTGGGCCGGCGACAACTCGCGGCGGCTTTATCAGGCGCTCGGCGTGCTCGCGCTCGTTCTGGTGGCCGTTGGGGCATGGTATTCGTTGCGGGCGGCGCGCGCGCGGCAGGCCAACGAGGACCTTGGCAACGCGCTGGTGGCACTGCGCGGCGGCAAGTACGACGACGCGACGACGCAGCTAACCGAGGTGGCAAACCGCTGGCAGGGTACGGGTCCCGGGCAGGTAGCGAGTTTGTACGCGGCCAGCGCCGCGGTGAAGGCGGGCAAGTACGATGCCGCCGCGACCGTACTCGGGGGAGTCGTGCAGGGTGGAACGTTGGCGCCGTACTTACGCCAGCAGGCCCTGGTAACCCTGGCCTTCGCTCTCGATCGTCAGGGCGATACCGCGGCCGCGGCGGCCCGTTACGAAGAAGCCGCCGGCCTGGAGGGTCCGTTCACCGGCGAGGCAATTCTCGGTGCGGCGCGGGCGCGCGAGCGTGCGGGGGACGCGACGGCAGCGCGCGACTTGTATCAGCGCTACGCGCGCGAGTTCCCGAGCGCACCCGAAGCGAGCTGGGCAACGGCGAAGGCCGAGCCGCCGGGAGCCTGAGCGCCGCGGTCCTTCGCGCACCATAACGTACATTATCGGACGTTCCGTTTGCCGCCGCCGTAACCCCATATCCCTCGCGACCTCTCCCGCCGGCGCCCCGCTCACTGCCGCCCGGATCGCCCCCATCGCCGCTAACGCCGCTTGCGCTTCGCGCGCGGGCGCGGCTTTCTCGATGCCCGTACCCGCGCCAGCAACTCGTCCACCCTGAGACCGCCGAGGGTCTTGTGACGCCATGCCGCGTAGTCGCCGTATCCGGCCCCCGTCTGGATGGAGAATCGCAGAGCGCCCGCGTACCCCAGCCGGTCGACGAGAGCGTCCCAGCCGATGGCGCGGATTTGCGCGTCGGTCAAGTGCGCGCTCTTCACGAGTGTCCTTCCGTGCCAACGCACGCGAGGGCCTCGACGGGCAGCACGGCCCGCACCCGAATGCGTTCGGCGTTACGGCTTACGGAGCGGATCATCCGGTCGTCGGTCGTCACCAGGAGATCGACCTGCGCCGTCTCTGCCGAGGCCACGTGCAGTGCATCCAGGCCGCGCAAGCCGTATCTCTCGAGATCGCGGGCCCGTCGGGCGACGGCCGGAGAGACACCGACGGAGCCCCCGGCGAGGCTCAAGAGATCGAGAATCTTCATGATCCGCTCCGGTTCCGGTCCCTGGCTGACTTCGAAGACCAGATACTCGGACACTACTAGCTCAACGCGTTGGCTCTCGATGAGCGCGACGAGATTCGCCATCGCTTCCGCTTCGATGCGCACACGTGGCGAACTGAGATCGTCGAACGGCCGGTTCAGAGCACTGGTGTTCAAGTAGACACGCACATGCCGAGCGTACTGAAGGCACCGGCAATGGGCAAGGCAAACGACCCTCAGTGGAAGCTGGGCTAACGGCCCGGCCCGACTTCCCGCCGCTGCAGCGCCGTCTCCGCCGCGAACCACCAGCCGCGCACAAGTACCCGCGCCAGCGCACCGAACTGACCAACAACCAGCGCTATCGCGACCCCGGATGCCGAAGACGTCGGCAGCGCATGACGCAACCCCAGCCCGCAACCCCATACCACTGCCGCCACGACCCCGAGCACGGCGGCCAGCGGCAACGCCACCGCGCGCCGCCGCCACACGAACTGCCACGCCCAGCCGTATGCCCTCAGCGCCCCAATTCCGGCGCGGGCCGCAACGTGGATCCGCGCGTGATCATGCACCGTGGTCAGGACCACGATCAGCACTCCCGCCAGAACGCCCCCAACCAGAACCACCGCGAGCGGCGGCACGGCCAACCCACGCCCCCCCGCCCACTGCACGAGCGCACGTCCCCCAAACACCATCGCTCCCACCCCCACAACCGTTATCGGCACGGCAAGCATCCACAAACGCCCGAACAGCGGAAACAACCCCCACCCGCGCCGCAACGACGCGCGCATACCACCAGCCCCGCCGGCCGCGGCCACTAACGCCCCGTTCGTCCAGATCCCCATAAGTGCGCCGAGAAACAACAGGACCCCGGCCGTAACCCCGAGCGTCCGCAGGCTCTCCCCATGATGCATCGCCAGATCGATGAACACGTTGGCGTCCGCCCCCGTCAACAACGTCCGCGTCGCCAGCGAACCGTCGAGCGCCCCGGCCAGCCATAGCCAGGCCGCAACGCCAAACAGCCCGGCCATCCCGAGCTCGAGCCCATACACGCACCCCACGACGGTCCCCATCCCGGCCAGCGCCCGGCCCCCTTCCCGGCTGCAGTCCCACATCGCCTACATCCACGTAAGTAGCTGAATCAGCGCCTGAAACGCATCCGTCCACGCACCCACGAGACGGCTCAGGCCGCGGGTGCCGGGGCGACGCATCCGGGAGTTGTTCAGCCAGTTGGCGTCCAGACTCAGATCGTGATCCGGGTCGACCACCGCCCACGCAATCGGCTGCGCCCCTGTGAACAGAAACCGCTGCCAGCGATCCTCCCCGTTCCACGTCACGCGCGTGGTGCTGCCATCGTCGAAGGTTGCCTCGACAACCACCGGCAGAACCACTCCGCCCAGGCGCTCCACCACGACCTCGTTACGGTAACGCACGTCCGAGTTCTCGCCGTCGGGCAAGACCAGCCGACTGACCTTGCCGCCTTCGATTTCGTAACCCGCGAACCGCGGCACCACATCGGCATTCACCCGAGTCACGGCGAAGTCCAGCAAACCGGTGCCGTCGAACACCTGCGCGATGAAATCCTCGACCTCGTCCCCGAGCGCTGCGCGCAACTCCGCGCGCAGGTCGTTGCCGTCCGGATGTCCGAACCGCCAGCGCTCGAAGTAGCCGGCCAGGGCCGCCTCCAGCCGATCGGCGCCCACCCGACGACCGAGCGTCTCCAACGCCAGCGCCGTCTTCGCGTACGTGGTGGCCCGATAGCTTGAAATGTCGAGAACCTGCCACGCCGGCCGCGTGATCGGGTCCTGCCCCGGTGCGACCAGATACTGCAACCGGCGGAACGCCACGCTGTCCATCTGCCACCCGGCAAGGTTCACGTAGCTCCCCGGGCCGTATACCGCGTCCATGATCCGGCCCTCGACATACGAATTCACGCCCTCGTCCAGCCACGCCTCGGCGGCTTCGTTGCTGGCAACCAGGCCGAACCAGTACTGATGCCCGAACTCGTGCACGGTGACGAACTCCGGGAAGCGCAGCCCCGCGGGCATGCCCCAGGTGGTTCCAACCGTAATCAGGGTCGGGTACTCCATCCCCCCTGCCCCCTGCGCCCCGGGGCCCGGGTCGACCACCGTAAGCTCGGCATACGGGTACGCTCCGATGCGTGCCTTGTAATGCGCGACCGCTGCCCGTACGGCTCCGAGGTAGCGCTCCTGTTGTGCCGCGTGCAGCGGCTGCAGCAGCAGGCGCACGCGGATACCGTCGACCGCTTCGGTCACGACGCGAAAGCGGGAATCGATCGCCCAGGCAAAATCGTGCACCGGGTCGGCAACGAAGCGCAGCGTCTTGGTTCCGTCGCCGTGGCGCTGTTCGTCGACCAGCGAACCCGTCGCGCCGACAACGCCGTCATCCGGTACGGCGAGGCTCACGTCGTAGCGCCCGAAATCGGCAAAGAACTCCGTCGTCGCATGGTACTGATGGCAAGCCCAACCGCCGGCCCCGAAAACGCCAAGCTTCGGGAACCACTGTGCCGCCATCGCAAACGGACCGGCATACCCGGTGCGCAGTGCGACCCGCGGCAGCTTCGCCGTGAACTCGACCTCGACTGCGGCTTCCGTTCCCGGCGGCACCGGGTGGGCGAGCGGCACGCGCAGGACTGTGCGGTCGTCGATGTTGCCGTCCTGAGGCTGCACGTACTCGAGGCGGTCGGTGACGTCGACGCCGTCGACGCGCAGGCGACTGACCGATTGATAACCCCAGGGTTCCGGCTTCTGCGCCAGCCACTGGTCGGCCAGGTGGCCGAGCCCGCGAATCAGCGTCGAGCGATTGTTGGCAAACGCGTTCAAGTAGAGATGGAACTGCAGGTCGGGCGCCGGTTGCTGCGCCGAATTGCGCCACCGAATGACCGCGGTCCCGGCGATCGAGTGGTCGGCCGGATTGTAGGCGGCCGCGATCGTGTAGTTTGCGAGCCGCGCCGGCGCCGCCGCGAGAACCATCCCGGCCGGGGCGGCGGCGACGAGGACGGCCGTCGCAACCCACGGCCAGAACCGCCGCCGGCCGCCGTGCGGCTGGCGCTTTCCACGGGCGACCATCAGCCGGCCAGCGCCGCTCTCAGCAACTCGTTGACCTTCTGGGGGTTCGCCTTCCCCTCCGTCGCCTTCATCACCTGCCCCACAAAGAACCCGAACAGCTTATCCTTGCCGCCGCGGTATTCGGCCACTTTCGCCGTATTGGCGCCGATGACCGCATCGACCGCCGCCTGAATGGCGGCATCGTCGCTGATCTGCGTCAATCCACGGGCCGCCACGATCTCCACCGGCGACCCCCCGGTCGACACCATCTCTTCGAATACCGTCTTGGCGATCTTGCCGCTGATCTCGCCATCGTCGATCAGCTTGACGAGGGCCGCGAGGCGCTCCGGCAAGACCGGCCAGTCGTGGATGATCGGCGCATTGTCGAGTTTGCGCTCCCGCACCACGCGCAACACGTCGCCCATGATCCAGTTGCTGATCGCCTTTGCGTTGGCATGGTGGCGCACGACGGCCTCGTAGTAATCCGCGAGGTCCTTGCGCTGCGTCAACACCTCGGCGTCGTAGGCCGGCAACCCGTACCGATCCACAAACCGCTGCCGCCGTGCGTCGGGCAGCTCCGGAAGCGTTTCGCGCACCGCCGCGATCCACGCATCATCGATGACCAGCGGCAGCAGGTCCGGGTCGGGGAAATAGCGATAGTCGTCGGCGAACTCCTTCGAGCGCATCGACCGGGTCAGCTCGCGGTCGGGATCCCAGAGACGGGTTTCCTGAACGAGCCGGCCGCCGTCGTCGAGCACGGTCGTCTGCCGCTCGATCTCGTACTCGATGGCGCGCTCGACCGCGCGGAAGGAATTCATGTTCTTGATCTCGACCTTAATACCGAAGGGCTTCGACCCGACGGGACGGATCGATACGTTGGCGTCGCAACGAAAACTCCCCTCTTCCATGTTTCCGTCGCAGATCTCCAGATACTGGAGAATCGCCCGCAGCTTGCGCAGGTAGGCCCCGGCCTCCGCCGCCGAGCGCAACTCCGGTTCGCTGACGATCTCCAGTAACGGCACGCCGCAGCGATTGAAATCCACCAGACTGGCATCGCCGTGGGCGTCGTGAATGTTCTTGCCGGTGTCCTCCTCCATGTGAATCCGAGTCAAACGAATCGTGCGCGGCGCCCCCTCAACCTCGATGTCAACGGCCCCGCCGGTGCAAATTGGAAGTTCGTACTGACTGATCTGGTAGCCCTTGGGCAGGTCCGGATAGAAGTAATTCTTCCGCGCCCATCGGCTGTAGTGCGCGATCTCGGAACGCGTCGCCAGACCGGCGCGCATTGCGAATTCGATGACCCGGCGGTTTACCACCGGCAGCGTCCCCGGCATACCCAGACAGACCGGGCACGTGTTCTGATTCGGCGGGGCACCGAACTTCGCCGAGCAGCCGCAAAACACCTTGGCCGCGGTCAGCAGTTCGGCATGCACTTCGAGGCCGATGACCGGCTCGTACTGGCCGCGAGCCATCACGCACCCCCCTGCGCAACCGCGTCGGGAGTGCGCCGGTGCCACTCGGTAAGGCGCTCGTATGCGTCGGCCGCCTTCAGCACGATCTCCTCGGCAAACGGCCGCCCGATGATCTGCAGTCCGATGGGTAAACCGCGCGTATCGAAGCCACACGGCAGCGAGATCGCCGGCAGTCCGGCAAGATTCACGGATATGGTGAAGATGTCGGACAGGTACATCTGCAGCGGATCGCTGGTGCGCTCGCCGATGCGGAACGCGGTCGTCGGCGCGGTCGGCGTCAGCACCACGTCGTGCTCGGCGAACACCGCTTCGAAGTCCCGGCGAATCAGCGTGCGCACCTTCTGCGCCCGCAAGTAATAGGCGTCGTAGTACCCGGCCGAGAGCGCGTAAGTCCCCAGCATGATCCGTCGCTTGACCTCGGCCCCGAATCCTTCCGCACGAGTCTTGCGGTACATGTCGACGAGGCCCTCGGCGGCAGCCGCCCGATGCCCGTACTTGACGCCGTCGTAACGGGCCAGGTTCGAACTCGCCTCCGCGGTGGCGACCAGATAGTACGTTGCGACGGCATACCGCGTGTGCGGCAGAGACACCTCGCTCACGTTCGCCCCCTGCCCTTCGAGCGCGTGCAGTGCGGTGCGCACCGCCGCCTCGACCTCCGGCTGCACGCCCTCGACGAAGTACTCGCGCGGCACGGCAATGCGCAGTCCGCGCACCTTCCCGTCGAGATGAGCGGCGTAGTCGGGTACGGGTCGCGGCACCGAGGTGGAATCCGCCGTGTCATGGCCGGCGACGACTCCGAGCATGGCGGCGCATCCACGCACCGTGCGGGCCAGCGGGCCGACCTGATCGAGCGACGACGCGTAAGCGATCACGCCGTAGCGCGACACCCGACCGTAGGTCGGCTTGAGGCCGACGACGCCGCAGCAAGCCGCCGGCTGGCGGATCGAACCGCCGGTATCCGTGCCCAGAGTGCCGAGGCACTGCGCCGCCGCGATTGCCGAAGCCGATCCGCCAGACGAGCCGCCCGGAACGCGCTCGGTGTCCCACGGGTTGCGCGTCACGCCGAAGGCCGAGTTCTCCGTCGACGAGCCCATGGCGAATTCGTCGCAGTTCAGCTTGCCGACGCACACCGCTCCTGCGGCGCGCAGACGCGCCGACACGGTGGCATCGTAGGGCGCCACGAACGTGGAAAGGATCTTCGAACCTGCCGTCGTCCGCGTGCCGCGGGTGAGGATAATGTCCTTGATCGCAACGGGTATCCCGAGCAACGGGCCGTGCTCGCCACGGGCGCGCCGCGCATCGGCGGCACGGGCCTCCTCCATCGCGCCCTCGGCGGTAACTGTGATGAAGGAGTGCAGTGCCGGCTCCGTGGCCGCGATGCGCTCGAGCGCCGCCCTCGTCAGATCCTCGGCGCTCACCTGCCGCCGCTTCAATAGATCGGCAGCCTCGTCAATGCTCAGGCGTGTAAGCTCGCTCATTGAGGATCCCGCGACGGCTTTTCCGTGCCGCGGTGTCTCCAGTCTCACTCGATGATTTTCGGTACCTTGAAGAAATCCCCGTCGCGAGCCGGTGCATTCGCTCGCAGCGCCTCGTCGGCCGGGGGGTTGGTCACAGCGTCGTCGCGGAAGGCGTCGCTCACGTCGGCAGCGTGCGCGGTCGGCTCGACGTTGTCGACCTCCAGGCTCGACAGTTCCTGGAAGTGCGCGAGGATGTGGTCGAGTTGAGCGGCAATCGCTGCCTCTTCCTCCCCACTAAGATCCAATCGCGCCAGCAACGCGACGCGGTGCACCTCGTCTCGACTCAGAGCCATCGGCGAGCGCTTAACACATGCCCCGCAGGGCTTCAACGAATCCGCCTTCGCGTCGCCCAGAACAGGGGTGACTCCGTCGGTTCCAGTGAGCCCGCGCGCGGCCCGCTCGACCGGTGTGAGGGCCGGCGACCCCCGGGGCTACCCCGCCGCCGGCAAGCGCCCGCCAACTGAGGCTCGACCGGACCCCGGATCGAGCATACGGCCCCGCCGAGCTTCGGCTCGCAGTCAACGGACCCGACCACGCATTCGCCGTGGTATCGCGTCCGCGAATGCGGTATGCGGCCCGCAACGATGACTTCTCCTTTGCCCATTGCGAGGGTCGGTGACCGCGAGATCTGCCTGCTACCGCAGTTCGCCAACCGGCACGGACTGATTGCCGGCGCCACCGGCACCGGCAAGACGGTGACCTTACAGGTCCTCGTCGAACGCCTTTCCGCCGCCGGCGTGCCGGTGTTTCTGGCGGACGTCAAAGGGGATCTCTCGGGGCTCGCCGCAGCGGGCAGCCTGACGACGAAGTTGCGTGACCGCCTGGAAGCCTTGCACATCCCTGAGCCCCGGTGGACCGGTTTCCCCGTCGAGTTCTGGGACGTTTTCGGCAGTCAGGGCCTGCCGGTTCGTGCCACCGTGACGGAGATGGGTCCGTTGCTGCTGGCCCGTGTGCTCGACCTCAACGCGACACAGCAGGCAGTGCTCACCGTGGCGTTCAAGGTCGCCGACGATCATCGGCTGCCATTGCTTGACCTCAAGGATCTGCGCGCGATGGTGCAGTTCGTCGGCGATCGTGCCGCTCAACTGAAGACCCGTTACGGGAACATCGCCCCGGCCTCGGTCGGGGCGATTCAACGGGGCCTCGTGGAACTCGAAGAGCAGGACGCCGAAGCGTTCTTCGGCGAACCGGCCTTTGACGTCGGCGATCTGCTGCGAGTCGACAACGGGCGCGGCGTCATCAACATCCTCGCGGCCGACCGGTTGTTACACACCCCGCGGCTGTACTCGGCGTTTCTGCTCTTCCTGCTGGCAGAGCTCTTCGAGGAGCTCCCGGAGGTCGGGGATCCGGAACGGCCGAAGCTCGTCTTCTTCTTCGACGAGGCGCACCTCTTGTTTACCGACGCCCCGAAGGCACTGCTGGAGCGCGTCGAACAGGTGGTCCGCCTCATTCGTTCGAAGGGGGTCGGGGTGTATTTCGTCACCCAGAGCCCGCTCGACCTGCCCGAGACCGTGCTCGGACAACTGGGAAACCGACTCCAGCACGCCTTGCGCGCCTTCACGCCCAAAGATCAGTCCGCTGTGAGGACGGCGGCGAGAACGATGCGCCAGAATCCGGGCTTCGACGTGGTGACGGCGATCACCGAGCTGGCTGTCGGCGAGGCGCTCGTTTCCTGTCTCGACGCAGCCGGCGTCCCCAGCCCGGTGGAGCGCGCGAACGTGCTCCCGCCGGCCAGCCGAATCGGACCGATCGAACCCGCGGAGCGGCGCGCCCGGATCGAGGCGTCGCCTCTGGCGGCAACCTACGAGCGCCCGGTGGACCGCGAGTCGGCGTACGAGATACTCGAGCGACGGACCGCCGCGCCCCCTGGGCTACCGGAGGGAGGCGGCGAGACCCGGACACCCGTTCCCGAGTCCGAAGGTGGCATGATGGATCAACTCAAAGACCTCCTGTGGGGTTCGACCGGCCCCCGTGGCGGTCGGCGCGAGGGTGTCATACAAGTGGCGGCGAAAAGTCTTGCTCGCAGTGCCGGCCGTGAAATCCTGCGGGGAGTGCTGGGAACGCTGGGTGGACAGCGGCGGCGGAGGTAACGACCGATGACCGACACGCCCGCATCCGCGGGGCCGCTGCGGGACATGCGGGTGCTCGACTGTACACACGTGATCGCCGGCGCCTGGTGTTCGATGATGCTGGCGGACCTCGGTGCCGATGTCATCAAGATCGAGCCCCCGCAGGGCGAGGTGACACGCACCAGCGTGGGACCTTTTCGCGCCTACGACTTCATCAACCGCAATAAACGCGCGATCGCCGTCGACCTCGCCCACCCCGACGGGGCAGCCACCCTGCGCCGCCTGGCCGCCTGGGCGGACGTCTGGATCGAGAACTTCCGACCCGGCGTCCTCGATCGGGCCGGTCTCGGGTACACGGACCTCAGCGCCATTAACCCGGCATTGATCTACTGCTCGATTTCAGGGTTCGGCCACGACGGGCCGTACCGCGATCGCGGCGGACTGGATCTCGTTACGCAGGCCATGAGCGGTATCATGAGCATCGTCGGTGAACCGGGCGGCGATCCGGCTTCGACCGCCGTACCCATCTCCGACCTCAATGCCGGCACCTTCGGCGCCCTCGGCGTCGTTGCCGCGTGGGCCCATCGACGGCAGACCGGGGAGGGACAGCGGGTCGAAACCACCCTGTTCGAATCGGCATTGGCGTACACGGTGTGGGAAGCGGGGCTTTATTTCACCATCGGCGAGGTAGCCCAACCGCGCGGCTCGCGTCACCGGCTGGCGGCCCCCTACGAAGCGCTGCGCACCGCCGACGGTCATATCGTTGTGGGGGTGAACAACCAGAACCTGTGGAAGCGCTTTTGCGAAGCGATCGAACTGCCCGGGCTCCAGCACGATGCACGATTCGAGAGTCCGATCTCCCGAGTCATGAACCGGGACGATCTCAAGTTGGCGATCGAAGCGCGCCTTCGTGAGCAGCCCACTGAGCACTGGCTGGAGCGCATGCTCGCGCTCGGGATTCCGTGCGGCCCGATCAACACCATCGACCGGGCGCTGGCCGATCCGCAGGTGCAGGCACGAGGTCTCGTCGTCCGCGTGGGCGGTCGGGAATTCCTCGGCAGTCCGATCAAGTTGTCGCGCACTCCGGCTGCCCTGCGTCGAGGTCCGGCGGAAATCGGCGAGCACACGCGCGAGGTTCTCGGCGAAGCGGGACTGGCCGACGCGGAGATCGACGCCCTCATAGCCGCCGGCGCCGTTCGCGACGGCCGTGCGCCGTGAGCGCAGGTGGCCCCGCCGGTTGTTCGCGCCGCCCGCTGACGGCGCAGCGCTCTCCCGGCTTCAGTCCCTCCCGTCGGCCAGCCAGACGCGATCGAGGCGCTCTGGACGAAACGGGTGCATTCGGTAGTCGCGCACGCGAGGATGCAGCAACCGGAAGCTCGCCGGGTGGAACAGGAACACCCACGGCGCGTCCGCGACGACAATCTCTTCGGCAAGGCGCAGCAAATCGAGGCGCTTCTGCGGATCCACGGTCCGCGCCGCCTCCTCCAGCAGCGCGTCGAGTTGCGGATTGGCATAGCCGGTGTTGTTGTTCGTGCCGATCGAACGCGAGTGAAACAGCACGTCGAGGAAGTTGCTCGGGTCGGGAAAATCAGCCTCCCAGCCGAGCAAGAACATCGGCACTTCCGGGTCGGTGCGCACCGCTTCGAGAAACGGCCCCCAGGCCAGCGACTTGATCTGCAAGTTCACGCCGACCTCCGCCAGATCCTGTTGCAGCGACTGCGCCAGGCGCAGGGTGGTGTCGTCGGCGCGCACCCAGAGCGTGGTGGTGAAACCGGCGGCGTAACCGGCCTCGGCGAGCAGTGCCCGCGCCCGCGCCGGATCGAAGTCGTACCCGCGCAGCGCGGCGTTGTGCCCGGGCATCTTCGGCGGCAGGACCCCGCGCGCTGGCACCCCGCGCCGGTTGATCAGGCGCAGCAGCTTCTCTCTGTCGACGGCATGGTTCATCGCCTGGCGCACCCGCCGGTCGTCGAACGGCGGCCGTCGAGTGTTCATGCCGAGGTAGTTGGTGCGCAGGGTCGTCTCCCGGCGCAACAGTTCCTTGTACGCCGGATCGGAGGTAACGCGCGGGAACTCCGCGGGCGGAATCGAGGTCGCATCCAACTCTCCGGCTTCGTACTTCAGCCACTCGAGCTGTTCGTTAACCCCAACCTGCCGCACGATGCCGTCGAGGCGCGGGACCCCGCGCTCCCAGTAATGAGGGTTCGGCGCGAATTCGAGCCGTTGCCCGCTCTGCCAGCTACGCAGGGCAAACGGCCCACTGCCGACGGGATGCCGCGCAAAGTCTTCACCCCAGCGCTCGACCTCCTCCGCCGGAACGGCGGCGGCAAACGGCATGGCCAGCTTGTGCAGGAATAGCGGATCGAACTCCGTTAGCCGAATGCGCAGGATCCCCGGTGCCGGGGTGTCGACGCCATTCAGTTCGCACTTCTCGTCGCTGCACGCGGAGGCACCGGTGATGCCCCGGAAAAACTCCGCGCCCGGTGAGCGGGTACGGGGCCACAGCACGCGGGTCACGGCAAACCGGAAGTCGTCCGCGGTAACCGCGCGGCCGGTCGAGAACCGGACGTCGTCACGGAGGTGGAAGGTGTAGGTTAGCCCGTCGGGTGACACCTCCCAGCGCGTCGCTACCTCGGGTTGCAAGCGCCCCTCGTCGTCGTAACCGATCAGAGTACTGAACAACATCTCCTCGAACTGCCACGAAGCAACGTCGTACCCGAGCGCCGGGTCAAGGGTCGGAATGTCGTCCTGATCGGCGAGGCGCAGGACGTTTCCGGCCGGGCCCCCGGTGGCCGGTTCGCCGCTGCATGCCGCCAGCACGAACCACACGGCGAGAATGCCCCGGCGCGGCCATGCCGGCCGTCTCCTCATCGTCCCGTGCCTCCGCGTTGGAACCGGGCCAGCAGGCCGTAACCGAGGAAATTGAAGGCGGCCACCGTGTAGACGATCGCCAGGCCGGGAAATAGCATCAGCCACGGCGCCGTTCGGTAGTACATTTGACTCTCGCTGATCATCCGCCCCCAACTCGGAACGGGTACCGGTACGCCAAGCCCGAGGTAACTGAGGCCGGCATCCAGCAGCACCGTGCTCGAAGTCGACAACGCCGCCATGACGGCAATCGTCGGTGCGACGTTCGGCAGGATATGCCGGATCACGATCCGCAGGTCTCCCGCACCGAGACCGACTGCCGCCCGCACGAAATCGCGTGTCCTCAGCGACAGCACTTCACTGCGCACGGTGCGCGCCACGGTTGTCCAGCCGACGATGCCGATGACTACGAACAGCGTCGTCAAGCCCGGCTCGAAAAGCGCCGCCAGGGCGATTGCGAGCAACAGCGCCGGAAACGCCAGCACCACGTCGGTAAGCCGCATGAGCAACGTATCCACCCATCCGCCCGCGTAGCCGGCGAACGCGCCGACCGTCACGCCGAGCACCACGGCGATCGTCGTCGCCACCACGGCGACCAGCAGCGACACGCGCGCTCCGTAGATGACGCGGCTGCAGACGTCACGGCCGAGTTCGTCCGTGCCCATCGGGTGGGCGCGCTGCGGCGGCGCCGGTTCGCCGAAACTGTCCGCCACGGCGCGATAAGGGTCGTACGGGGCAATCGCGGGCGCGGCCGCCGCAACGGCGACCAGGCCCAGAATCATCGCGCCGCCGACGGCAGTCAGCCGGCGTTGCAGCCCTTTTCCCGCGGCCACCGGTGCAGCCATCTTACTTAGCTCCAGTCAACGGCGCCGGCGCAACCGCGGATCGACGAGCACGTAGATGACATCGACGGCGACGTTGGCGAGGACGACGAGCAGGGCGCCGAACAGCACCGTGCCCATGATCACCGGAATGTCCTGATTGAAGACGCCTTCAACGGCGAGCCGTCCGAGTCCCGGCCAGTTGAAGACGGTTTCGGTCAGCACCACGCCGCTCATCAAACCGGCGAAGTCGAGGCCGATCAGGGTTACCAGCGGCAGCAAGGCGTTGCGCAGACCGTGCTTGATGTAGATGGTTCGCGGCGGCAGGCCCTTGGCGTGCGCCGTGCGGATATAGTCGGCGCGCAGCACCTCGCCGAGATTGGCGTGCAGGACGCGGGCGTAGTAAGCCCCCTGCCCCAGCGCCAGCGTCGCCGCCGGCAGGACGACGTTGAGCAGGCCGTACCCGCCCAGCGGCAGCCAGCGCAATCGGTACGCGAATACGTACAGGAGCGCCATGCCGACCCAGAAGACCGGCAACGACAAAGCCACCAGGGATGCGACCAGCATGCCGAAGTCGAATGTGGATCCCTGGCGCGGCGCGGTGAGCAGACCCAGTAGCACGCCGGCGAGCACCGCAAGGCCGAGACTGACGCTCGCCAGGGCGGCGGTCGCCGGCAGACGTTCCGCGATGGCGTCGAGCACGCGCTGGCGAGTCAGGTACGAGCGACCGAGGTCAGCGCGCAGCAGGCGGCTCAGGTAACGGACGTACTGCACCGCGACGGGCTGATCCAGCCCCAGTTCGCGGCGAATGTTCTTCAACGTTTGCTCGTCGGCCTTCGGACCCGCGGCAGTACGCGCCGGGTCGCTCGGGACAACGAAGGCGAGGCAGAAGGTCAATGCGCTTACGCCGGCGAGAACGGCCAGACTCCAGCCGAGACGTCGCAATAGCGCGATCATGGAGAGTCGTGGAACAGCGCCGGAAGTCGCCGGACGGCGATCGCGCCGCCACCGTTCAAAGCCTCAGGGCCTGGCTGAGCTTATCGCGCACGCGATGATACTCGTTCATCGTCCGGTCCGAGATCTGACCCCCTTCTTCTTCCAGAAAGCGCGTAAAACCGGTGACCGCCTGGGTGAAGTCGTTCATCTGCTCCGGGGTCCACAGCGGCGTTTCCTCGGCCCGTTCGCGGATTTGCCGCAGGAGTCCCTCGATGTCCTGAAACATCCGCTCGCGGCTCACGTGGTCGATGTGCCCCCCGCCCCCTCCCCCGCCACCGAGATGAGGGGGGCGCCGCCGCTTCTGCCGCTGCGCCCGTTGGCGCCGTCGCTTGCGCCGTCCGCCGCCGCCCTGACCGCCCGCATCCCGGCCGTGTCCGCCTTCGCCTCCCGCACACATCCATCCACCCGCGGATGCGGGGTTGCCGCCTCCGGAGCCGGAACCGCTTGGGCCGCTCATCGTCATGCGCCAATCTCCTTTGTTCCTCCGTCCAGCACTCGTGGCCGGCGTAACTCGACAGCGTCACGTGGGACGGAACCCGGACGCGCGCACGTTAGAGAGCCACCTCATCCCCGCCTGTGCGAGGTCCGCTCGGGACCACCGGGCGGCTCGGTGCGCGCGCACCTTGGAACTGTTGGGAATCTACCCGTCTGGCGCGCCAAAGGAAAGTGGAAGAATGCGATTATGTTGCATTCCCTGACCGGGTCGGTGCGGAAGTCGCTCGCCTGCCCCGGCTGAGAATGATATGCAGCGCCGACGGTTTGCGACGACGGTGGTCGATGCCTTTATCCCTGCACTCTGACGGCGTGGCGGGCGCGGCGGCACGGGCGAGCCGGGCGGCGCAGTCCGCGCACCTGTACCGGACCGTCGAGGTGGCGCGCATACTGGGGGTCAGCCCGGCGCGTGTGCGGCGTCTGGCACGCGCCGGCGGGCGACGCCCGCAGCGAACCGGGACGTGGTTTCTGTTTTCGTTTCAAGATCTGGTCCTCTTGCGCACCGCGTATGGACTGCGGGCGGCGAACGTGCCGGCGCGACGCGTGGGGCGAGTCCTGGCGCAACTCGCCCGACAGCTCCCGGCCGAACGGCCTTTGTCCGGGGTGCGCATCCTTGCTGGCGGCCGCCGCGTCGTCGTCCGCCAGGGCCACACCGCATGGCAACCGGAGGACGGCCAGGTTGTGTTTTCGTTCGCCGTCGACGAACTGGCCAGACAGGTACGACGCACCACCGCGAGTCCGGCGCCGGTCGCGGCCGGCGCCGACACCGCGCAGGGTCGGCGGGAAGCGGGACGGTGCTACGACCGCGCGCTGGTGCTCGAGCAGGCCGGGCATACGAAGGCGGCCCGGGACGCCTACCGGCGCACCATCGAGATCGATCCGACTTTCGCCGACGCGCACATCAACCTCGGGCGGCTCCTGCACGAGAGCGGGGACGCGGCGGCAGCCGCCGACCACTATCGACAGGCTCTGGTCCACGCCCCCGAAGACGCGGTGGGTAATTTCAACCTTGCAGTGGCCCTCGAGGACCTCGGTCAGCCAACGGCTGCGGTGGCACATTACCAACGAGCGATCGCCCTCGACGCCGAGTTCGCCGACGCCCATTTCAACCTCGGGAGTCTGTTCGAGAAACTCAATCTGCCCGCCGACGCGACGCGCCACCTCGGCCTTTACCGGCGCCTGATCGAAGGGAGCGCCTGATCCGCGGCTTCGCGCGCTCGCTTCTCCGCAGTCACCTTGACCCTCCGGGACACCGGCCTTCTCGGGGTGGGTTGATCTTCCCGCTCAACTCGCCGGCATCGCCTCGCGCCCCCGATACCTTCTAGCCAGGGCGGCACGGGCGACCTCGCGATCGTCGAAATGGACGCGGCGGCCGGCGAAGAGCTGATAGGTTTCGTGCCCCTTGCCGGCAATCAGCACCAGGTCGCCCGGTTCAGCCGCGTCGATCGCCGCCGCGATCGCCCGCGCCCGATCGACATCGCTGCGAACGCGATTGCCGGCGTTCGGCACGCGCCGCGCGCCGGCGAGGATCTCGGCCACGATAGCCTCCGGGTCTTCGGAACGCGGGTTGTCCGAGGTCACGAACACCAGATCGCTCGCGCGCGCCGCGATCTCTCCCATCAACGCACGTTTGCCGCGGTCGCGGTCGCCGCCGCAGCCGAATACCGTGATGATCCGACGCGGCCCCAGAGCACGGCCGCTCCGCAACAGACGCTCCAGAGCGTCCGGCTTGTGAGCGTAATCCACGGCGACTTGAAACGGCTGCCCGCCAGCCACCAATTCGAAGCGACCCGGCACCGGCGGCGCAACGGCCAGACCGTGCGCCATCGTGGCCGGGGCAATACCCAGGCTCAGCCCGCTCGCCAGTGCTGCCAGGGCGTTATAGACGGTGTAGTCCCCGAGGTGCGGGAGCCGCACCTCAATGTCGCCGGCCGGGGTCGTCGCCACAAAATGGGTCCCGTCGAGGCCGAGCCGAACCCCACGGGCGATCACTGTGGCCGCCGCGTGGATGCCAAACGTAAGCGGCGCCGCAGCGCAACCGTCGAGCATGAATGCCGCGCGGGGATCGTCGGCGTTGATCACCGCCGTAGCCCGCTTGCCGTGGCGCCCCAGCGACGCAAACAGCCTCCGCTTGGCGTCGCCGTAATCTTCCATGTCGGCGTGGAAGTTGAGGTGGTCCTGACTCAGATTCGTGAACACCGCAACGTCGAACGCGATGCCGTCGGTGCGCCTTAGAGCCAGCGCGTGCGAAGACACCTCCATGACCACGGCGCGGCAGTCCATATCCACGGCGCGCCGGAGGAGCCGCTGCAGCTCGGGCGCCTCCGGCGTCGTCTGCACCGCCGGCTCGACAACATCGCCGAAACGGTACTCGATGGTGCCAAAGCGCGCCACCGACCAGCCGGCAGCGCGCAGGATCGATTCGATGAAGTAGGTCGTCGAGGTCTTCCCGCTCGTTCCGGTAACGCCGATCATGCACAACTGCCGTGACGGGTTGCCGTAGTAGGCGCATGCCATGGATGCGATTGCACTCCACGCATTCGCCACTCGGAGCACGGTGACGCAGGCCGGCACCTCGACCGCGCGTTCAACCACGACCGCGACGGCCCCGCGAGCCGACGCCTGCGCGACGAAGTCGTGGCGGTCGGCCCGCAGCTCGCCGCCGTCCGCCCGATAGCCGGGCAGACAGACGAAGACGTCGCCGGGTTCGACAATACGGGAGTCCGCGACGACGGCGCGCACCGGCTGCGCCGGGTCACCGGCCACGACCGCGAAATCGACGCCCGCAAGCAGGTCGGCGAGTCGGGGCGCCTTGTGCGACGAGGTCATGAAATAGGCGTGTCAGAGGCACAGGCTCGTGGCCGGAAACCGCCGCGGCATAGCGGCCACCGATTGACATAGCAGCCGCGGAAGCGGTCGGGCCGCCGGCTGCCGTCACTCAGGGGCTGGACCCGCCGCTGGCGGTGGGTTGGAACGGAGACGGGCGGCAACCGCCGGCACCGCTTTGAGGAGCATGTCGAGGCGCGCCACTTCCGGGCCGGCACTGGCCACCAGAGCACCCTGGTAAGCCGCCAGCGCAGTATCCAGTTCCCCCTCCTTCTCGACCGCGACCTGGTCGTTGTCGCCGAGGCACGCGTTGACGGCTTCGGCGAGTTTCTCGATGCGCTCTTCGCCGTCCTCGCCGAGTTTATCGTGGAGGTGTTCGTTCCATATCGCGTAGAAGGCGAACGTCGTCGGCACCTGGCGCCGCAGCCCGCCCGAGAGCAGGTACAACTGATCGGCCAGACTCGCCGCGGATACCGCTTTGCGCCGCGTCACCAGCCCGTTCAGGCGGACAAGCTTGTCCCGCAGCCGCTGAAGGCCCAGATTTCCCGCCAGCAATTCGACCGCCTCCTGAAATTCCCTCTGCGTCAGATTCGCCATCCTCACCTCGTGTCGTTACGGCCGCGAGCGCGGCCACTGGCCGTCAGGGTCTTGCCTTCACGCCCGGCGCGTGTCAACGCTCCCGGTCACCGTTCAATGTGCCTGCGTAATCTGCTCGTCCTCGTCGTCGCTTTCAACAACCTAACCGGAACGCTCGCCGCTGCCACCCCGCACCCGGCGCCCTTGAACGTTGCCACCAGCCACGACTACCCGCCGTTCTCTTTTCTCGACGAGGGCGCGGCGCGCGGGTTCGACATCCTGATGGCAGAGCGGCTCGGCCGCGATCTGGGTCGTCCGGTTGCCTTCGTTACGGTGCGTTGGCCGGATCTGCTGCCGCAGGGCCACGCCGGCAGCTTCGACGTCGCCATGAGCGGCGTCACCGTTCGCAGCGACCGGCTGCCGGTGTTCGCCTTCACTCGCCCTTACGCGCTGACGGGCGCGGTCGCCGTGGTCCGCGCCGAGGACGGCAACCGTTTGCGGCGGGCGGAGGACCTGAACCGCCGCGACATTCGAGTTGCCGTGAACGCCGGCGGACATCTCGAGCGGGTGGCGCGCGCGCGGTTCTCGCGCGCCGCGATCACTCCCGTAGCGGACAACGCCTCGCTGGCTGGACTGTTGCGCGGCCGCAAGGTTGACGCGGTGATCAGCGACAGCGCCGAGGCACGCGCCTGGCGTCCGTACGGATTCGTCGTCTTCGGACCGTTCACCCGAGATCGGAAGGCGTACGCCGTTCCACTCGCCCATGTTGACTCGATACCCACGCTCGACGCCTGGCTGGCCGAGCGCGAGGGCGATGGCTTCGTCGATGCCCAGAGGCGAACCTGGCTCGGCGCCACCGCATCGCACAGCGCCGAGGAAATGTGCCTCGAAGCGATTGCGTCGGTCATCGAGACGCGCTTCCAGTTGATGCCGTATGTCGCGGCCGCAAAACACCGGGACGGCCTTCCGGTCACCGATCTCAGGCAGGAGCGCCGCGTGCTCGACAGTATGTGGGCGGCAACCCGGGAGGTCGGGCTCGATCCGCGCACGGCGCGACCGCTGATCCGCCGGCTCATTCGGCTGTCAAAGCACATTCAACGCGCAACCCCACCGGCCGCGGTTGCCAACCTGATCGATATTGCCACCCTGCGGCTTGCCATTCAGACCGCAACCACTCAATTGATCGCCGAATTGCACCGGTGCCAGCCTGCCCTGCGCCAGCCGGCCGTCGAGTCAGCGCTGCGCGCCGCCATGGTGCCCATGAGCGCTTCCCTACCCCTGAACCAGAGTGACGTTGCCGGCCTTGCCGCGGCGGTAAGGCGGGTCCGTGCGGACGAGCAGCGCACAGACCGGGAAAATCGAGCCTTGGGCGGGCGTCAACGCCGTTCGATCAACTCGATCCGATAACCGTCCGGATCCTCGACGAAGGCGATCACGGTGCTGCCGAACTTCATCGGGCCGGGTTCGCGAACGATCTTGACGCCCCTGGCGCGCAACCGCTCGCAGGTGTGGTGGATGTCCTCGACGCCGATGGCGAGATGGCCGAATGCCGTGCCCAACTCGTACGAGTGCGTGTCCCAGTTGTGGGTCAGTTCGATCACCGTATGGTCGGCTTCCTCGCCGTAACCGACGAAGGCCAGCGTGAAACGGCCGTCCGGGTAGTCCTTCCGGCGCAGGAGCGTCATCCGCAGCCCTTCGCAGTAGAAGCGTATGGCCGCGTCGAGATCCCTGACGCGAATCATCGTGTGCAAGAGCCTCATCGATCCCTCCGTCCCGGCTCCCGGTAAACTGCGATCGAGGCGCCTCCCCGGCGGTGCGCGAATTCCGCGACCGACCGTTTCCTCGACTTCCTGCCCGACGCGCGGCCGACCGTCTCCATTCCCTCGCCAGTCACCTGGTCAGATCTTCGATGTGCGCGCTCGCGAAGGCGGCGAAGTCCTCCCGGTAAACGTCCGCAAAAGCCGTCGCAAACTCTCCCGTTCGACCCATCGCCGCCAGCAACTGGCGGAGCCGGGCAGCGCCGTAGCGATCGATCAGGGCACGCACGGTAAGGTAGCTCTGAGCGTAAGCCACATCGATGCGCTCGGCGGGCAGCGCGATAAACGACCCCGTGAGGTCGCGCAACTCGAACAGCTCCCGATTACTGATCCGCTCCTCGGCCCAAGCGACCCGCTCTCCCTCGCTGTCCTCTTCCGCCCAGACGGCCAGTCCTTCGTTGAGCCATACGGGGCACGACGTGCCGGCGAGTCGGCGAATGACGCTGTGGGCGTATTCGTGCCGCGCGATTCGGGCCAGCTGCGGGTTGTCGGCGGTCAGGCCCCGCACCGGGAACTTGATCCGGCCGTCGTAAGCACCGCTCGCCCAATCCGGGGTCTGGGTTATGGCGTGGAAATCCTGCTGTGCGTATAGCACGACGGGCGTGCGCCCGTCCGGATAATAGTCGAACTTGGCTCCGACGCTGTAGTAAGCCTCGTCGAGGGCATCGAGCATGACCCGCACGGCCGACTGGTCGCCGCCGTCGCCGAACGAAATGCGGAAATGCGGATCGTGCACCGCAACGAAGTCCCACTCGGCATCGACTTCGCGGCCGAGTTGTTGGACTCGCCGCTCTAGCTCCGGCTCCGTCGGACCGTTATCGCGCGCCCGCTGCAAGAGTTCGAGCGCTTCGGCACGCCGATCCTGCTGAGTGTAAACGTCCGCCAGGGCCAGCAGCGTACCCCGACTGCCGGGCACCAGTTCGAGGGCCCGCTCGAGCAGCTCTGCGGCTTCAGCCGTCTGGCCCTGACGCAGCCGTGCTATGCCAAGCGCTTGCAGAACCTCGGCCCTCTCGCCCAGCTCCGCCGCCGCGCCGAGGTGCTCGACGGCGGCGGCGAGGTTGTTGGCGTTGAGCTCGGCAACGCCCCAGTTGTGCAGGGCCGTCTGCAGATTGCGCAATAAGACGGGGTGCTCGGGATTGCCCTCGAGGTCGCCCTCGATCTCCTCGACTTGCGTCCGGAAAGTTCCCGCGTCCACCGCCGGACCCGGTCCGGCACCGGCGTCATCGGCACCGGCGACTCCCGCCGAGGGATCGGGGGCAAGCGCCGCGGGTCCTGCCTGCGGGGCGACCGGGGGACGCGCGGGCGCCGGGCGCCGCCCCGACAGGTCGGGCGCCAGCCACGCCGTGATTGCGGCGACAGCCGTCGCGGCAGCCAACCAGCGCATGCCCGCTCCCGCCCCACGACCGCGCGAGCCAGACGACGGCATCCGCGTCGGTGCGGCCTCGACTCGCACCTGGGCGCCGAGGTCGCGCAGTTGCGCTGCGAAGGTCGCCGCCGCCTCCGTATCGAGCTCGGCGAACAGCCGCACCGGCGTGACCGTTTCCGAGCTCAGAGCCGCGGGCCCGGCCGGTCGCGCCGGTTGGTGTTTCACCCAGTCGATGACGCGAGCGCGCGCAAGGTCGTTACGGTACCCGCACAGGATGACATCGACACAGCCGGGGCGCGACATCTCCCAGGAGTCTACCATACGGAGGGGGTTCGTTGTGCGCGGTGCCCGTCCCGTGCCTCAGTGCACCACCTTCGGCAGGTCCGTAGCGGCCGAGATGGGGCCAAAGGCCGCCTCGTAGCGCCCGACGTTCTCCTCGATGGCCTTGAGGATGCGTTTGACGTGCTCCGGCGTCGTGATGACACGGGCTCGCAGGTTGGCGATAGCCTGGCCGTCGGGTGTGCGCTGCGGCTGGACGAAAAGAAAGTCGAGTACGAACTCTTCTTTCCGGTGCGTAATCATCATGAGGTTGGCGTACACCCCGGGGGCGTGCTGCGGATCTATTTGAATCGATAGTTGCTGCCCCGGCGCTGTTGGTGCCTTCTCATCGGACATGGGTCCCTCCTCGTTGCGTCGCCCGTCAGGGCAGCGCGTGCAGCCACCGCGTATACGTATCGACGATCTCGTCCCACACGGCGGCCGGCTCGCGGCCGAGCGACTTCGGCAGATTGAAAGAATGATCGGCGCCCTCGATTGCCTTCTACGTCACTGCCGGCAGGGGCGACAACGCGCTCCGGAGCAGATCGAGGCTTGCGAGGGGTCGCGCGTACCGGCCCCGCAGCCCGCCCCCGCAGCCCGCCCCGATCTTCGCTTCAGCGCGCGCCGGTCCCGGGCACGGGCACTCTCCCGGCAACTCTCCGCGGCGTGATCCGGCAATCGCCATCGAGGCAGCCGCCGTCCTTGACGATCAGGCTGGTGGCCTCCACGGTGCCGATGAGACGTCCGCTCCCGCCGATCTCGACACGTTCCGCACCGAGCACATCGCCCCTGACCTCGCCGAGAACGATCAAGTGAGGGGCGCGCACGGCGCCCTCGATGAACCCTCTTTCGCCAACTACGAGCAGGTCGGTGGCCCTCACTTCGCCGCGCAATGTCCCATCGATCCGTGTCGGCGCGTTGAAACTGAGCCGCCCGCTTACCACCGTGTCTGGACCGAGCGAAGACCGCAACACCGGAACCGCCCCGGCCACTTTGACGTCCTCGCCGCTCGTCCAGCCGGCGTCGGCGTCGCTCGGACCGCTGGTCATCTCCCCACTCCGCCTCGAGAATACCACGGCTATCCTCCTCAACGAGCCGTCAACCCGACTCACGCCGGAAATACGTGGCAGGCCACGGCATGCCCGTCGGACCCGGGCGTCAACAGGGGCCGCTCCCCGCCGCATTGCTTCACCGCATGCGGGCAGCGGGGGTGGAACGCGCAACCGGACGGCGGAGCGACCGGGCTCGGCACATCACCGCCGACGCGTATGCGCTCGCGCCGCGCCGCCGGATCAGGAACCGGCACGGCCGACAGCAAGGCGCGTGTGTAAGGATGGCGGGGCTGGCGATAGAGCGCAGCGCAGTCCGCCAGTTCCACGATTCGGCCAAGGTACATGACCGCCACCCGATCGCTTATATGTTTCACAACTCGAAGGTCATGCGCAATGAACACCGTCGTTAGATGAAGCTCGTCCTGGAGGTCCATGAGCAGATTGATGATCTGGGCCTGCACCGAGACGTCGAGCGCGGACACCGGCTCGTCGGCGACGATGACGCGCGGCCGCACGGCAAGGGCGCGGGCAATCCCCACTCGCTGGCGCTGACCCCCACTGAGTTCGTGCGGAAAGCGATCGAGCGTGTCCGGACGCAGACCCACCTGGGCGAGCAAGGCCAGCACCGCCTGACGGCGCGCCGGACCGGCCACGATGCCGTGGATCGCCAGACCTTCGGCAACGATGTGTTCCACGCGCAGGCGCGGGTTCAGCGATCCGATGGGGTCTTGAAACACGATCTGCAGGTCGCGGCGACGTCGGCGCAGCTCCGCGCCTCCAAGGGTGGTCAGGTCGACGCCGTCAAACCAGACGCTTCCGGAGGTCGGCTGCTCGAGGCGCACCAGCAAGCGAGCCAGCGTCGACTTGCCGCAGCCCGACTCGCCAACCACTCCCAGCGTTTCGCCGGCACGCACCTGCAGGTCCACGCTTTCCACCGCGCGGACCACAGGTCCTCCGGCGAAGATGCCACCGCCGGCGGCGAAGTGCCTCGTAAGATGGCGGGCCTCGAGTAAGACCTCCGCGCGGCGCTCCACGGTCGTCACGCCGTCCCCTCCTCGACCCGCAAACAGGCGACGCGGTGATGCGGTCCCCGAACGCCCAGGGCCAGCTCCTCGATCGCGCAGCGATCCACGGCCTGCGGACAGCGATCCCGAAAAGGGCATCCGGAGGGAAGTGCGTCGAGTTCCGGTACCAGACCGGGAACCACTTCGAGCCGACGGGCCGGCGCCGGTTCGAGACCGGGAATCGCTCGCAACAGGCCCCGGGTATAGGGATGGAGCGGGTTCGCGAACAGCGCCGGCACGGACGCCAACTCCACCGCCCGACCGGCGTACATGACGAGCACCTCGTCGGCCCGTTCGGCGATCACGCCGAGGTCGTGTGTCACCAGGATCAGCGCCATGCCGGAGTCTGCCTGCAGGACGGCCAACAGGTCGAGAATGGCGGCCTCGATAGTCACGTCGAGCGCAGTCGTCGGTTCGTCAGCCACCAATACTCGCGGCCGGCACGCCAACGCCATGGCGATCATGACGCGCTGGCGCGTGCCCCCGCTAAGCTCGTGAGGGTAGGCATTGACGCGGCTCTCCGGCGCCGGGATCTCGACGCGACGCAGCATCTCGACTGCCCGTGCCCGCGCCGCGCGTCGGCTCGCTCTCTCGTGTAGGCGTACCGCTTCCGCGATCTGCTCGCCCACCGTCAGAACCGGGTTGAGCGAGGTCATGGGCTCCTGGAATACCATCGCGATCGCCCCGCCGCGCACAGCCCGCATGGCGCGCTCGTTCAGGTGCAGCAGTTCCCTTCCGTCGAGACGCACACTCCCGCCGGTCACGCGGGCGGTGGGGGGCAGTAGTCGTAGCAAAGACAGGGCGGTGAGCGTCTTGCCGCAACCTGACTCCCCCACGATCCCCAGGGTGCGGCCCGCCTCGACGCGGAAGTCGATACCGTCGACGGCGCGCACGGGACCTCGCGGCGTCGACAAGGAAGCGCACAGGCCACGCACTTCCAGCACCGGCATCGTCGAACTGGCGCTCACTCCCCGGCTGTATCGAGGGATACGACTCGCGCTCCCGCCGGGGCGCGGAGCGCGAAGGCGGCGGCATCGAGCCGTGGATTGACGTCGATGTCGTTCAAGGCGATGTCGACGGCGCGACCCAGCGGGGGCGCCTCCAGAATGATGCGCGTCGGCAGCGAGGCACCGGCGTAGGTCTCATGGCCGTCGAAGCTGGCTCGCCAGAGCACCTCGCCAGCATCGTTGCGGTCCTCGACCGCCACGGGCAACCACGCTGCCGTGAACCAGGTGATCCGACTGCCACCGACCATCGGCTGCGTGAGCGCGATCCAGCCCGTACCGGAATCGACGGCCACCTCTCCCCCGGCGGCTCCCGGCTGGCTCGGCGGCGTTCCCAACAGGAGATCGACGAGGTGGTCCGGGGCAAGTCCAACCCCGGCGTAGCGCGACAGGTTCTCAGGTGAGGCCGTGCCGGTGTAGACCGTATCCTCTCCGCTGGCGTAGGCGCGAAGCTGTCCCTCATCGACGGTGAAGACGAGGAGCGAACCGAAGGCCGAGAGAACCTCGACCCGCAGCCGTGCCGGGCGGGCAACCACAATGGCCTCGCGCGACGCCACCGTCCCGGCGGGGTCCTTGATGCGCACCCGCGCCAGGGCTCTGAGCGTGCTGACCGATTCACGCCGTGAAGATACCACGCTATCGAGCTCCTGCGGGGTCGGCAGCGTCGTCGAAGGTGGGATCTCCGCCTGACGGCGTAAGCCGCAGCCGCCGAGGCTCAGTCCGCAGACGATCGCCGTAGCAACCGCGAGGCGCAGGGGGCGTAGGGAGGAGGGCACGGTTGCGGGACTCAGGATTCTCGTTCGGTGCTCGAAGACCGCGTGCTCTCGATGGCACGGATCTTACCCTTGAGGCGGTCCGCCTGCTCGGGTTCCTTCGTACGCGAGAGCGCGCTCTGGTAAAGGTTGAGGGCCTCGCGCCACCGGCCGGTCTCCCGATAGGCGTCGGCAAGGTGTTCGACGATCGTCGGGTCCTCACCGGTCAGTTCCACGGCGCGTTCGAGCTGCTCAACCGCTGCCGGATACTGACCGCGTTGGAAGTACACCCAGCCGAGGCTGTCGACGTAATATCCGTCGTTCGGGTCGATCGCCAGGGCCCGCTGGATGAGGCTCTCGGCCTCCTCGAGATGCGTGCCCATTTCGGCATACGTGTACCCGAGGTAGTTCAATGCGGGCGCGTTGTTGGGGTTGATTTCGATCGCGCGTCGCATTTCCTCGATGCAGGCGTTCTTATCCTTGGCCTCGTCGTACAGAGCGCCGAGCGTGAACCGGTACTTATCGTTGTTCGGGTCCTTGGCGATCAGCCCCCGCATCAGATCGATGGCTTTGCTGAGGTCGCCCTTCTCCCGGTACATCGACGCCAGCAAGCCGGCAAGGTCGGAGCTGTCGGGGCGCGTGTCGAGCCCGCGTCGCACGGCGTCGATCGCTTGATCGAGCTTGCCTTGCTTCTGGTAAATGAATCCCATTCGGACGCAGGCGTCGCCGTAGAAATCGGACGAGCTCGGCACGCGCTCGAAGGCGTCCAGCGCGCGGGGATAATCCTTCAGCTCGCTGTACACCGACCCCAGGTAGTACCGCACGCGGTCGTTGCCGGGTTCCGCCGCGAGCACCAGCGTGAACTCCGTTGCAGCGCGATCGAAATCGCCCTTTTCGTAGTAGATGAGCCCGATCTTGACGCGCGTTTCCTGCGGATCGCTTTCGAGCTTCTCGAGCTCGCGGAACTGGGAGAGCGCCTCGTCGAGCTTACGCTGGCCGACGTACAGGCCGCCAAGGCGCCGGCGTACCGCGGCGCTCTGCGGCTCGGAACGCAGAATGCGCTGGTAGATCTCGATGGCGCGATCCGGTTCGTTCCGGGCTTCGTAAAGCATCGCCATGTCGAGGAGCACCATCTCCGAATGGGGATTGAGCTTTAGAGCCTGGTCGAAAGCCTTCTCGGCGGTCGGGTAGTTACGTGCGGCGGCGTGGACGCGGCCCAGGTAGTAATAACCGAGGAACGAAGTCGGGTTCATGCGCGTCAGCCGTTCGAGGGTGCCGACGGCCAACTCGTACTGACCCTGCTTTCCATAGAGGGCGCCCAGAAAGAGATGGGCTTCCTGGTTCGTCGGATCGAGTTGCAGGACGTTCTGATACTCGCGCACCGCTGCGTCGTCGTCCCCGCCGGCCGAGAGAATCCCCGCCAACAGTATCCGCGCCTGCGCGTTCTCAGGTTCCAGCACCACGCTCTGGCGCACCTGCTCCATGGCGTCCTGCAAGCGATTGGCCCTCACGTACAGCATCGCCAACCGACTGCGCAGCAGGGCGGTATCGGGATCCGCCTCAACCGCCCTCTCGTACTCCTCCATGGCGACTTCCTGATCGCCCTGATTGACGGCGATTTCCGCTTTCAAGAAATGACCCAATGCCTCGGCATCGGGTGGAATAGGCGCACTACCCGCTTGCGCGGGACCAAGCTCGGTCGACCAGGGAGCTGGTCGGCCGGACGAAAACATGGAGCGCAAGGTGGCGCATCCGCTCAGAGTGAATGTGCAGCCCGCGAGTACCGCTGCCGCACCGACCGCCAAGGACGCCGTGGGGTTTGCCATCGATTGGCACAGCATAAACGTCCCGGCAGACGCGAGCAATCGACGGCGGCCTGCCCGCCGCGCGCTCAGTTGCCGCCGTAGCGCCCGTCGGCCTGCCCGATGACGTGCTCCAGCAGCCTTTGCTCCGCCGCCAGATAGGCGATGCGTTGCAGAACCGCGGCCGTCTCCTGGACGAGTGGGATGGCCGCGAGGTAGCCGGCGAGCTGGGCCGGCGAAACCTGATCCACCTTCGCCTCCATCGCCTCCATCACTTCATTCGGAATGCTCGGCATCGACGCCTGGTCCGCCAGAGCCAACAAGCCATCGAAGCGTTCGAGGAAGTGCTGCCGCGCCTCCTCACGCTCGTCGGCCGCGCACTCGACGCGCAGGCGCAGCACCGCCCGTTCGAACAATCGATCGAAAGCCTCTAAGACGGCTTCTCTTCCCGTCATCGTTCTCGGTCCCATCTGTTCGAGCTGGGCCGGGGTTAACCACCGACTCGCTGCGAATCAAGCCGGCGAACTCAGAATTGACTGATCGGCAGCGCGGCCGTAGAGTGAGGTCAAATGCGTGTAAACATCTCGCGCCGCGCGTGGGTCTCAGGGCTCGGCGTTCTGGGCTTGCTGGTCGCTTCGTCTGGCGTAGCGCAAACCTTTTACAAGTGGACTGACGATCGGGGCGTGGTGCACTTCTCGGACTCCCCGCCATCCGACGGCAAGGGGGTGGAGGAGCGTATGGTCAATGCTCCACCCATTGTCCGTCGTCCTGCCGAGGCCGCTGCGGACGCCGACCCTGCTTCAGGGACCGATGCGGTGGCGGCCGGGACGCCGACGGAGGCCGTACCGAGTGGGCCGGCACGCGTGATCATCTTATCGCAAAAGACGCCGCGCATTAGCCCCTCATCGGTTCGCGTCATGGGTCGGGTGCGGAACTCCGGGGGCGAGCCGGTATCCAACGTGACGGTGGAAGTCACCGTGGTGGACGAAACTCAGGGTACGGTTTGTATGCAGGAGCAGGCGGATGTGGACCCGGGTGAGCTTGCGCCCGGTAAGGGGGGCACGTTCGATCTCACGCTCGACAGCCCCTGCCTGTTCGGCACCGCCAACATCAACCTCGAACCACAGTGGCAGTAACCGAGAGGGTCGCTTCGGAGCACGCCGCGAACTCGCCTCGCCGCTCCATCGCCGGCTAGTTCCCGCGTGGAATTCCGGCCGCCATTGCCATGCCGCTGGAATACCGGGAAGACGGCAACGAACTCGTCTGGATACGCAACCCGTTCACGGGTGTGCTGACCTATTTCACCCACGTGCACCGCAAGCAGAGTGGCTTCGGGCGGCGGGCGCAGGAGGCGCTCTTACGCGGGAGCCCCGAAGACCCGGCGCTTTACGCCGCGCGACTGCGCGCCGAACTCGAGGAGGCGCGGCGCTCCTGCCCCTTCTGTCCGGGCAACGAGGAGCGGTCTTCCGATGAGATCCTGCGCGTCGCGCCGGCACGGGCGATGTCCGGCGCAACCTCCGGTAGCTGGCTCATACGCGCGGTACGCAATTTGATCCCCCGCATCCCGGAATGCTGCACGGGGGGACGAAACGAGTCGTACGTCATCGTCGAGGATCCGCGCCACTTTGCCGACAACGCTCGCGGGCACGACGACCTCCTCTACACGGCCATGCTCCCAGCGGCTCAATTCCAGGCGTTGATCGCCGCCGCCGTCGATGTAGCGCGCCAGGCCTATGCCAACCCCTCGGTTCGCAGTGTCCTACTCCGCAAGAACCAGGGCCGGGACTCCGGCGCCTCTCAACCCCACGTCCACAGTCAGGTGATCGGGTCCGATCTCACGTTTCCCGTGCTCGCCCGCGAGCGCGAGGTGACTATCGGTGATCCCGGTTTGTGGAAGGACATCTACCGTTTCGTTCACAGTCGCGGTTTCGTGCTCGCGGAACGGGACGGCTGTGTCGCCTATTTCTGCCCGTTTGGCGCTTTTCCCCGCAGCTACGAGGTTGTTTGCCTCGATGACTGGGTTCGCGCTGTCGATCTGCCGGCCAGGCGGTGGGCAACGTTCGCAGCCCTGCTGCATGACGTTCTGCGCATGCTGGGGCCGATGCCACTCGACTACGAAATCCACGACGGCCCGGGCATGCCTGTGCACGCCCACGTGAACGCCAGGCACTTCCCTTACTCCAACATCGGTGGAACGCTGAATCTGCCCTCGACGATCGCCGGCAGTCAGCCGCCACGCACCGCGCCGCCCGCCTCCCGCCGGGATCCGCCGACAGACCCATGAAAATCGTCGGCACCATGATTGACATGACTGCTTCGCTCGCATAAGAGGCTTGGCAGATCGGGCCAACGAGAGTGGTGGGGGAAACGGAGGCGCATCAGAACTCGCACCCGGTCCAACAACCTACGCTAATTATGAGGGCGCTCTGCCAGGCCCCTCGAAGCCCAAAAGGAGGAGTGTGACAATGGCAACGACAGAGGAAATCAAGGCGATCTTCAGCGCTATGCCGGCCAGCCTCAACGCCGACGCTGCGAAGGGGATGAACGCGGTGATCCAGTTCAACCTGTCCGGCGACGGCGGGGGGAACTACAACGTCACGATCAAGGACGGCGCGGCAAGCGTGGCCGAAGGTTCGCATGCGTCGCCGAATATGACCATGACGATGGCGGCACAGGATTACATCGACATGATCGCCGGCAAGCTCAACGGCCAGATGGCTTTCATGAGCGGCAAGCTGAAGATCGCGGGCGACATGGGCCTCGCCATGAAGATGCAGAGCCTGTTCAAGCGCCCTGCCTGACCCGCATCGAGGCTAAGAACACATTGGCCCCGGGTCGAGCGGTTAGCCGCTTCGACTCCGGGGTCTTTTTTTGCCCGCGCGTGCCTTACGGTCGATCAGACCTACTCCAGGTCGGCCGCGTCCTCTTCTACGGTGATGTCGATCTCGTCGGTAGACGTCGAGCCATCGGGCCCGGTGACGGTGATAACCGCCGTAAAATCCCCGGGATTCTTATACGTGTGAGTGGTATTGGCCTGGTCCACGGGCGCTGAGCCATCGCCGAAATCCCAGCGGAACTTGGGCTGGCCGGCACTGCACTCGGCTTCGGCGCTCAACTCGACGTTGAGCGGCGGTGCACCGTAATCGGGAGTGGCGTCGCCGATGACGATGCAGTCGCCTTCGTCGGCAGGGATCCCGCCGGGCACCGCGGCACCCGGCACCCCGGGGGCGCCGCCGGGCGCTGCTGCCGCAGGGGTAGCACGCGGCGGCAACCCTGCGGTGGCCGTGGCTACCGCAGGCGGCTTCGCCCCTGACGCCGCACCACCGCCGGTGCCGGATGGCACCGGGGGCCGTTCGCAACCGCCACAGCCGCCGGTAAGCAGCAGCACCGCTATCCACACTTGAGACGCTTTCATCGAGCGACCCCCTCTCTTGCGATCATCTTCTCGCGATCGTGTGCGTCTCCGCCGATCCACGAAGCACGGCTCCGTGAGTGACCCGACCGTCACTTCGGCCGCGGCGGGGGCTCGGCTGGCCGCCGAATCCGCATCCGCTTAGGAGGCCCCGGATTCCCCGCCGTGTCGCGGAGTCGCACCGTCACCAGTGTATCGCCGACCGGAAACCCGTAAGCACGCGCAATTATCAAGCAGAACTGGGTCGTGGTGTCCTTCTTGACGAACGTATAGTCCCCCCCCGTTCCGACGGTGCAGGAGGAATCGGATTCAATGAAGGTTTCGAAGCGGCACGAAAAGTCGTTTAACGCGTCGCTGATCCGTTGCGTCTCGGCGAAACTCGGCGGGTTGATTGCGGGGATACCACCGATCGTGGGACGGCGGCGGTCGCACACGGCCGTGCTTCCGTCGCCGAGGTTGTGGTTGACCTGGATCTCGAGGTCCGGACGTACACTCGGGTCGTCAGCGACGTGCGCGAACGTCCGTCTTCCGACGTCCTCCCCACTGGCACCCGGTCTACCTTCGACCACAATCATGAATCCCGACCCGATCGGGCTCAGATAGAGCGGCGTTCCGTCTTTGTCGACGGACTTGGGTTCGACAACCACACCGTCGGCCCGGGCCACGCCAAAGTGAGTTACGACCGGGCCTGTCCCCGGCCCACGTTTTGCCTTCGGATCGCCTCCGCCCCGGGTGGGGACGGCCTGGACTTCCGGTTCGGGCGTCGGGGTCGCCGGTGGCACCGTCGGCATCGGAGTGGTCTCGTCAGCGCCCACCACGACAGTCGGACGCACGCTGCGGCCTTTCGCCGCACACCCCACCCCGCCACCCGCGCAGGTCGCAATCACACCCCACAACGCGATAACACGCTGCACACGCATGCCGGCTCCCTCTTTGACAACGCGTCGCCTTCTAACGACCGCTTTCCAGTCAGTCAACCCCGCAACCGGGAGCGCGGGCGCCCGGATCATCGGTACCGCTTAACCCCGCGCCGCCTGCACCACGACGCAACCGGACACCGGCTGCACCAGGGAGAGGTCGGGCGGCATATCGTCTGACCGAACGCGACCAGGAGATCGTTGTATTCGATCCAGTACGAACGCGGCAGCTTACGCCGCAAAGCCATTTCGGTAGCGTGCGGGTTGCGCGTTCGCACATAAGCCCAGCGATTCGAGATCCGATGCACGTGTGTGTCGACACAGATCGCCGGTTTGCGGAATCCCTGCGTCAACACCAGATTTGCCGTCTTCCGGCCAACGCCGCTCAGCGCAAGCAGCGCGTCCAGGTCATCCGGCACCTCGCCGTCGTAACGTTCCAGCAGCGCCTGCGCCATCCCGCGCAGGGTCCTGGCTTTGGTTCGATAGAACCCGACCGGATAAATCGCCCTCGCAATCGTTCCTTCGTCGAGCGCCACCATTGCCCCCGGCGTATCGGCAAGCGCGAAGAGCCGCTGCGCGGCCGGGGCGGTGGTTTCGTCCTTCGTGCGCAGGCTGAGCAGGCACGACACCAGTACGCGGAACGGGTCGCCGGTCTGCAACGCGATGAAAGTGACCACCGGCGCATTCCACGACTTCGCCACCGCGCCCAGGCGGGCCATCACTGCGTCGATATCGAAGCGACGCCGGTCCGCACCGAGCGGCGGGCCGGCAGCCCGCTGGCCGGCCCCCGGTTTCGCCCGTCGCACACGCTTGGCCATGGCGCGGTATCTAATCGCAAGCGTTGCGAGGCCGTGCAACTCGGGAGCGGAACTCCGTGACGCTCGCCGGTGCTTGACCACGGTGCAACATCCTCTATCTATGGCCAGCGCGGTCGCCGCGGCGGCGAAGGCGCAACCAGCAGGAGTTCATCATGGACCTCCGCATCGGATTAATCGGCGTCGGCAAGCACGGTACCCGCTACGCCCGTCACCTCACCGGGGACGTCCCCGGCGTGCGCCTCGTCGCCATTGCCCGGCGCGACCTGGCGGCCGCCCGGGCCCAGGCCGAGGAGTTCGGCTGTCGGGCCTACGCGGACTACCGCGACCTGCTCCGCGCACCGGACATCGACGCGGTGGCTGTCGTGGTGCCGCCGACGCTGCATCCCGAAGTACTGGAGGAGGCTGCGGTGGCGGGTCGGCCGGTACTTCTGGAGAAGCCCGCCGCCGCCAGCGGTGCCGATGGTGCCCGTATGGTCGCGGCCGTCCGCCGAGCGAACCTGCCCGTGATGGTGGCGCAAACGCTGCGGTTCAACGAGGTTGTTCGTACGCTCCAGGACGCGCTGCCCACCCTCGGTCGACTGCACGCTGTGCGCATAAGCCAGCGCTTCGAACCGTCGCGGCCCGCCTGGATCGACAACCCGGCGGTGGCCGGCGGGGGCATCACGCTGCATACCGGTGTGCATAGCTTCGACCTTGCGAGGTTGCTGTCGGGTCTGGAGCCGGACCGGGTAAGTTGCGAAATGGGATACGTGTTGACGAGCGGCACCGAGGACAACTTCGTCGCCACGGTGCGCTTCGGCGGCGGCGCCGTGCTGGCCTCGATCGCCGGCTCGCGCGCCTCGGCGAGTCGCTCCGGCCCGATCGAACTTGCCGGGGAACACGGTCAACTGATCGCCGACCATATCTTCCGCACGGCCACCCTGATCCAGGGGTCCACCGCGACTCCCCTGCCCGTCCCCTCCCCGGTGTCGACCGTACGCGCGGTCGTCTGTGCTTTTGCCGACGCGCTGCGCCACGGAACGCCGATGCCCATCACGCTTGACGACGGGCTTCGGGCCGTAGCGGTAGCAGAGGCCTGCTACCGTGCCGCACGCACCGCGGAGGTAGTCGATATGCCCGGCATCGAAGCGCCCCGTACCGACTTGCCATGACGCCCGCGACCCACCTATAGTCCGCGCGCTCTGGACCTGTTCATGCAGTCGCTCTGGCGTCGCCACCTCAGCCTGCTCCTTACCGCCGTCTGGGCCTCGGGATGCTTCTTCGTAACCGGGGAATTCGACCCCCTGTCAACCCGCCCCAAACCGCTGGAGGAGCATGTCGTCTCCGGGGAGGGGCGCACGAAGATCCTGCTGATCGACATTGCCGACGTCATTACCGGTAGCGACCAGCGGGGCCCGTTTGGGATCACCGTCCAACAGGCAACGACTGCTCGCGTTTTCGAACAGATCGAGCGGGCCCGCAAGGACGACGACGTACGCGCCCTTCTGGTGCGCATCAACAGTCCGGGCGGCGGGGTAACCGCCAGCGACGTCGTATTTCACCAACTCCGCGGGTTCGCGATCGAACGCAAACTGCCCCTGGTCGCCCACCTGCTCGATCTCGCCACGTCGGGTGGGTACTATGTCGCTCTTGCGGCCGATCAGATCGTCGCCAGCCCAACCACCGTTACCGGTAGCATCGGCGTGGTCATGTACGGGCTAAACTTCTCGGGTCTCATGCAGAAGCTCGGCGTCGCAGACCAGACGATCAAGACGGGCGTGGAGAAGGACGTCGGGTCGCCGTTGCGACCCATGACTCCGGAGGACCGCCAGCTACTGCTCGGCCTGCTCGACCCGATGAAGCTGCGCTTCGTCGAGCTTGTCCGCGAACGCCGGCCGCAGGTCAGCAGCGCCGCGCTGGCTATCGTCGCCGACGGACGCCCGGTTGGAGCGCACGACGCGCTCCGCGACGGCCTGATCGATTCGATCGGCTATCTCGACGACACCGTGCGCGCCTTGCGCACCCGCGTGGGCGACCCCGATGCGCGCGTCGTGATGTACCGGCGGCCGCAGGAGTTCGCAGAGAACGTCTACTCCGGCGCCCTTCCGGCCGCGCCGCAGGTGAATATCGTAAACATCGACGTCGGCGCTCTCGCGCAGCCGCCGCAGTTCATGTACCTGTGGCTGCCACCGGCACAGTAGAGCCGCCGTCCTCTCGCGCTGCACCGCGGCGCCGCGGCGTGTACCCGTGGATGCTGCTCCTGATCGGCAGCGCAGCTTACTTCTTCCTCGCCAACGACGCCGACAACGATCTCTGGGGTCACGTCCTATTCGGGCGCCACGTGCTGGCGTTGGGACATCCCCCCCACACCGATCCATACGCTTACACGACGGCGGGAGCGCGCTGGATCGACCACGAGTGGCTGGCGCAGGCGGGCATGGCCGCCATGTTCGATGCGTTCGGCAATCCGGGGTTGCTGCTGCTCAAGTTCCTCGGTGGCGCGGCAACGTTCGCACTTGTGATGCACGGGGTCCGCCGGAACACACTTGTCCCGTGGCAGTGGGGCGGTATCGGGCTGCTGGCAGCCGCGGTACTCGCCCGCGGATTCGCCTGCCGGCCCCAGATTGTGACTTACGTGGCCTCCGCGGCGCTGTTGGTGCTGCTGAGACGACCGCACGGACAGGCGTCCCGCTGGTTGTGGGGGGTGCCGCCGCTGTTCGCACTCTGGGCCAATGCTCATGGCGGCTTTGTCCTCGGTCTGGCCATCATCGGACTGGCCGCGAGCGCGGCGACGTGGCACCGTCGCCCCGAGGCGCGCCGTTTGTGGGCGATCTTAGGTCTTTCCGCAGCCGCCACCGCGATCAATCCGTACGGGCCCGGATTGCTCGTCTACATCGCCGAGGAGTTGCAGATGCCGCATCCGATCACCGAGTGGCAGGCACCGGCGATCGGTGAGGTGGAACATGGTGCGTTCTTCGCTTTGCTCGGGCTATTCGTTTTGACGCTGCCCTTCCAGCAGCGGCAGCGGCGACTCGACTGGGAGGTCGCACTCTCCCTCGGCGTTGCGCTCATGGCGCTGCAGCATCAGCGGCATACCCCGCTGCTGGCGATCTGTGCTACGGCGCCACTGGCCACCCAGGTACGCCGCGCGGCGGCCTGGGCGCGCCGGCACGGTGTCGCCGGACTGAGCCCAGGCGCCGCGCGTCTGGTCGAGGCCGCAGTCGCGGCGCTAGCGCTGGTGCAACTCGGATTAACGGCCGGGCGCCTCGGGCGCGACGGCCTGAACATTGTCTTCGACCCGACCGAGTACCCGGTGATGGCGGTGGCCGCCATGCGTGACGTTCACTTCGCGGGTAACCTGGCCGTCCCCCTGGAGTGGGGTGAGTACGTGCTCTTCTTTCTCGAGCCGCGCGCGAAAGTCTCGCTCGACGGGCGGTTCGCCACCCTGTTCCCCGAGGCGGTGATTACCGCCAACTTCGACTTCTTCGGCGGCGCCGCAGGCTGGCAACGACTCCTCGACGCCTATCCAACCGACGCCGCGCTGGTGCCAGTCGGGAGCCCCTGCCCGATCGCTACCTTGCCGGAATGGCAACGCGTCTGGGCGGACTCGACCGCAAGCGTATACGTTCGTACCGGGGCTCCGGCCGCGCTGCCGCCGATTGCCACGCCGGCCACAACCGGCATCTTTCCCTGACCGGCCGCCCTGTCGTTTTCGCGCGTTCTGCACCCATCGATCTCTATTACCGCCACAGCCAGGCGGTCATGGCCCCTTCTCGCCGCAGGGCCCACAGCGCGGCGGCAATCAGCGCCAGCGCCAGCGTTGCAACCGCGAAGGTCAGAAAATAGCTCGCCAGACCCAGAACCGTGAGCACGACCGCGAAGCCGATAAACGGCTCGCGCCCGCAGAGCACGGCTGGAACAATCACCATCAGCAGGTGCCACGGCAGGAGCATCGTCAGCACCAGCAGAACGAACGCCGCTGCCCACAGGCAGCCCGCCTCCAGCATCGATTCCACCGACGGCCCAGCCCGCCATTGTCGCCACGTTATCGCCGCCGCCGCCGCCGCGAACGCCGACCATCGCATCACATCGAACGTCCACGCACCCCACAGGGACTCGAATGCCCCGGCCCAGTTCAGCCCCCAGAACAGCGGCGCCAGCAACGGCGACAACTCGTTCGGATAAATTCCCTGCAACGCCTTCGGGGCAAACCAATTCGACAGGACCGCGCCCGCCGGCCCGGGCAACGGCCATAACGACAGTACGCCGACGCCCACGACAACCGCCACCACGACCCCCAGGTCGCCGCCAGCCGCACGCCAAGAACGCCCGGCCCGGTCGACCAGAAATGCCGGCAAGAACAGCAGACTGTACCACTTGTACCAGAACGCCACGGCCAGCACGGCCACCGCGGCTCGCGACCGCTCCCGCTGACGGCACCAGACCGCCACGCACACCGCCAGAACCATAACGATGTCGTTGTGCGCGTTACCCGCCGTCTCGAATTGCAGCAGAGGATTCCAGGCCAGCAGGGCCAGCAGCCAACTCGCCGGGGCCGCCAACGCCGGCCGGCGCAGGACTGCCGCGGCGACAACCAGGGTCGCGCCGAAGAGCCCCATCGCGAGGCCCTTGTAAAGCCATACGGCAACCCAGAGATCGGCTCCGGCAAGCCCGTCGATCGCCCATGCCTGCCACACCGCCAGCGGCCCATAGACCACAGGCCAGTCGCGCCAACGCGCGTCGCCCAGGAACGGCAACCATGGATCGGCGGGGAATGCGCTCGGCGCGGTCACCAACGGGTTGGCCCCGTAGTGGCCAAGGATCTTCCCGAACATCGCATAGCCGAACACATCCTTCGAACCGACCGGGAAAGCCGCGAAAAGAGCCGCCAAGCACACGATGGTCGTAGTCCTCAACGGTCCCGATGGAACTTCGTCACGGTTCGCATACGCGGTCCAGTAAGCCGCCAGTGCGACGCCGCTTAGCCCAAAGAACAGAAACGACCGCCGCAGATCGTCGAAACGCTCGAAATCGTTGCGCATCAGATCGGGCGCCAGCCACGAGGCCACGGCCATACCGGCACTCGCCAGCATGAGCCCCGCCCCCGCACGCCACCACGACGACATAGCGAGCATTATACACGGCCGCGGCCGAGCCGGCCTCGACGAGGCCGGGTGCGGATCCCAGTTAAGTATGAGGAAGTCCGCATTTCTCCTCGCTGGCTTCGGGGCCCGGGTCGCCGCGGATCGCCAACCGGCCCCCCTCGGTTGAAGCCGCCGCCGGAACGTAATAGGAGCGACCGCGGAAAGGGGTAACGCATGCGCGCAATTATTCTCTGTGCCGGCCTTGGGACGCGTCTGCGCCCTCTGACCTTCAGCACGGCGAAACACCTCATCCCCGTCGCCAACAAGCCGGTCCTGTATTCCGCACTCGAAGCCCTCGTGGCGGTGGAAGCGCGGGATATCGGCATTATCGTCAGCCGCGAAAGCCGTCCGATCATTCAAAATGCCGTCGACGACGGGGCCCGCTGGGGCGCACGCGTCACCTACCTCGAGCAGACAACGCCGCGCGGCCTCGCGCACGCAGCGCAGTGCGGCGAGGCGTTCGTCGGCGGGGAACCGTTCATCATGTACCTCGGCGACAACCTGCTCCCGGAAGGCCTCGCCCCGGCCGTCGAGAAGTACCGCCGATCCGGGGCCAACGCGGTGGTCACGCTGAAGGCCGTAGACGACCCGTCACACTTCGGGATCGCCGAAGTAGAAGGCGACCGCATTGTCCGTCTCGTCGAGAAACCGAAGGCGCCGCGCTCGAATCTCGCCATCGTCGGTAGCTACATCTTCGATCGCAACATCTTCGACGCCATCCGCCGCATCAAGCCGTCGTGGCGCAACGAATACGAAATCACCGACGCCATTCAAAACCTCATCGACCATGACTTAAAGGTCGTACCGCATATCGTCACCGGGTGGTGGAAGGACACCGGTAAACCCGAGGATATATTGGAAGCCAACCGCGCCGTCCTCGACGAAACCCTCGTCTCCAGCGTCCGTGGCAAGGTCGATGCCGCCTCGACGCTGTTCGGCGTGGTCGACGTCGCCGAGGGTGCCGACATCGTCAACAGCAAGGTCCACGGCCCATCGATCATTGGTGCCAACGCCCGCATCGTCAACGCCGAGATCGGCCCTTACGCGTCGATCGGCGATCGCGTCGAGGTGATCGACAGCCGCCTCGATAACTCCGTCGTCATGGAGGAGACGGTCATCAGCCACGTCTCGCAGCCGCTCTCCGGCTGCCTGATCGGCCGAAAAGTACGGGTCACCGGAAAGCCCGCTAAGGCTGGAACGATGCGCCTCTTGCTCGGGGATTTTTCCGAAACCGACCTACCTTAGTGCGGGCTGGCACCCGCAACCCTTGACCTGACCAGAAGTACCTTTGGGAGGGCGAGGCCCATGTCGTTAAGTTAAGGGTGTCAGTGGTGACGGGCACGCGTCCGCTTAACTTGGGGTGGGTCTTGTACTCGTCGATTCCCGCTTTCGCGGGGGTGACGGCTTACGGGCATGCGGACAATCTGTTAGCGCGGGATTTGGGATCGCCGTGATGTCTTGACATCACTCAGGTGGCTGCCTGTGGCGTCCGCGTGCGGACTACGCTGACCCTTGACGACGATCTTGCCGGAATTCTCGAACGGCGAGCGCGGGAGATGGGTGTGTCGTTCAAGGAGATGGTCAATCGAACGATACGGGCCGGCATGGGAGAGGCCGCACGCCGCCGGCGCGGCCGCGTCCCGCGCGTGCTGCCTCATTCCTTCGGTTTCAAACCCGGCGCCGATCTGGACAAGCTGAATCAACTGGTCGACGAGCTGGACGTTGAGGCGGCGGCGGACAAGTTGCGAGGGGCCGCCGGTGATTCTTCCCGACGTAAACGTTCTCGTACACGCGCATAACTCGGATTCCCCGGTTCACGCCCGCGCGCGAAGGTGGTGGGACGGGTGTCTCGCCGGCTCGGAAGGGGTAGGGCTTGCACCACACCCACCGCCCACCCGTAGATCGTACGGGTACCTCACCGCCCCCTTATCGAGTCCCCACCGACGGGTAGATGGCTGAAATGCTGGGACACTCGCAGACGAAAGGGCGAGCAACAGGGAATCCAAACCTCAGCCTACACCACCGCGCCACATCTCGACTCTACCATCCGCCCACAATATTAGGGACGTTGCGGGTGCGCGACGACCGAGCGGGGGACCCTCCGACACGCGCTTAGCGGACGACGCGGCCGAGCCGGTCCCACTTCATGCCGGACCAGTAAATGAAGGTCGCCTTACCCTTCACGTCGCGCTCGTTGGCGAAGCCCCAGTACCGGCTGTCGTAGCTCTGGTCGCGGTTATCGCCGAGGACGAAGAATTTCCCCTCGGGCACGGTGACCGGACCGAAATTATCCCGCGGCGTGCTGCTGCGCGTCGACTGATCGGTGAACGTGGCGTGGCTGTCGTCCACCGCCTCGCCGTTGATGTACAGGCGCTTGTTGCGGATCTCCACCGTATCCCCACCCACGGCGACCACCCGCTTTATGAGGTCGGTCCGCCGGTCGACGGGCGACACGAACACGACGATGTCCCCGCGATCCAGGTGACTCCACTGCGTCAGCACCAGTGCCCGGTTAACCAGCGGCACGTCGATGTGCATACCGTACGCAAGCTTGTTCACAAAAAGATGATCGCCGATCTGTATCGTCGGCAGCATGGAGCCCGACGGCACCCAGAACGCTTCGACCACCGACGACCGCACGACAAGAGCCACGAGAACGGCGAGAGCGAGCGACTCGACATTCTGCCGCAGGCGCGACTTGTGCGACGCGTCGGCTGCCCGACCGCGATTGGCCTTCCAGAAACGCCAGCGTGACGGCGACGACGTTGACGACGGGGCGTCAGTTGGGGATGGTTGCGCGGGCATGGCTTGCTGGGATCATGGAATGCTGGCCGCGCCTCGTCAAGGTCCGCCTGTGCGGAGCGCGGCACCCTCCGCAAGTCGGTCGCGGCGCGACACCCCGGGGCTGCCGAGCAGATACAAACGTAAGGGCAGCTCTACGGCGCGACGGATGCCAACCCGGCTCGTGCGGACGATGCGCTCGCCGCGCCGCCGCCTGCCGGCTTCGACCCAGAGGTTCGGATCGGTCACCAGGTCACGACCTGAATCCGGGCGGCCCAGGCCGAGCGCTCTGCAGGCCAGCGCCGGGCCGCCCGCACCGGGCAGGCCATCCAGCCCCCGCACCAGTACGGCGCCGGGACGGCCGTCGCTTTCGGTGACTACGTTGAAGCAATGGTGCATTCCATACGTGAAGTAGACGTACGCCACCCCGGGGGGACCGAACATCACGGCATTACGAGGGGTCCGCCGGCCACCTGCGGCGTGCGAAGCCGCATCGTCGGTATACGCTTCAACTTCGACGATACGACCCCGCCACAGCCGGCCATCTACCCGGTGGCACACGAAGCACCCGAGCAGGCGCCGGGCGACCGTCAGGGTCGGCCCGGCGTAGAACGCACGGCTCAGCCGCGCCTCGCCTCCGGCCTCGATCGCCACGTCAGGCCGTCTGCACCTGAATTCGCCGGGGCTTGGCACGTTCGGCCTTGGGCAGCTCGAGTTCCAACACCCCGTCTCGCAGTCGCGCGTTGATGCGCCCGGTATCGATGTCCGCCGAGATCGACAGGCGGCGCAGGAAATTGCCGACGTTGTACTCCGTGTATACCGGCTGCAAGTTCTCGTACTCCGCCAGCGACACCCGCCCATCGACCGTCAGAACCCCTTCGGCGACGCTGACGTCGACCGCCTTGTCGTCGACGCCGGGCATGTCCGCATACAGCCACAGTGCCTCCGGTGTCTCGCAAATGTCGATGTGCGGACTGTAGACGCGCCCGGGACGCGTCGACTCGGCGCCGGTCACTTCACTCTTCACCCGTCCGTTCAGTTCCTGACTGGCCATGCCTAACCTCCTGATGCCTCGATCGGTGCGACGCGCGCAAAGTCCGTTGCGGTCATCCGGCCCGCACGGCGATCTGCCGCGGCTTCGCTTCTTCGCGACGCGGAATGCGCACGCTGAGGATGCCGTGCTTGTATGCTGCCGAGGCGCGGCTCGCGTCGGTGTCTTCCGGAAGCTGCAGCGATCGGGAGAATGTGCCCACGTTGCGCTCGCGGCGGTGATAACTCGCACCTTCGGGACCCGATCGTCGCCGCTCGCCCGAGATGGTCAGCGTGCGGCCCTGCGCCTCGATGCGCAGAGTGTCCGCCGCCACCCCCGGCACCTCCACGCGCAGCACCAGGCCCTCCTTGTCGCTGAAAGCGTTAATAGCCGGGAACACGCCCCGACCGGAGATCCCGAAGTTAAAGGGCGGGTTCTCGAACACGCGCTCCAACTCCCGCTGCAATGCAACTAGGCCGCTCCCCGGATCGAGAAGGTCGAACCGAAACATCGCCATGCCGCACCTCCTGGTGTGTCTTATGCCGACCGTTGCCCCTTTGCGTTACCAATGGCGTCGGCTGCCGGCAAACTAAGACGCGTTAGTTTTCTGTCAAGGCGCGACGCATCGCTCTGCTGGACTCTCGCCCCGGCACGTGCCAATCACAGCTTCTGTGACGGCAAATGGCCTCGAACTGCGCACCATATCGCCATCCGAACGGGACGCCGTGCTCGATCTCCTCGCCCGATGGTTCGACGACCGCGAGTTCTTTGACCGCTACGTGCGCCATGACCCGTCCTTCCGAGACGACCTCTGTTTCGTGGCGACAGATCGCGGCACGATCGTCAGCACGTTGCAGGTTTTCCGCCGGCGCGTGCGGCTTGTCGGCGGGATTGTGGAAGTTGCCGCAGTCGGCAACGTGTTCACCGCGGAGACCCACCGCGGACGCGGTCTGGCGACCGCACTTCTCGAACGGGCGCTGGCGGCCATGCCCGATCACGATTTCGACATGTCGCTGCTTTTTGCGACCCGCATTCCCTTCTACGGTCGCCTCGGGTGGCGGAGCCACGTTCGCCACCTCGTCTTCCTCGAAGCCGCGCCGCCCGTCGACGACGACCGCTACGCCATCGAAAGGTTCCGCCCTGCCGATCTCGATGCCGTGGCACGTGTTTACGATCTCTACACAGCGGACCGCGTCGGCACCACCGTGCGCTCTCCCGCTTACTGGCAGGGTCAACTGCGCTTCGCCGGCAATCCCACGGAGGATTTCCTGGTCGCCCGTGACGGCGCCGACGTGGTTGCGTACGCCCGCGGCATCGTACTCTACGGTCTTTACGTGGTAATGGAGCACGCCTGCGCACCCGCTCACGAACCCGCCCTGGCATCCGTGATCGCGAGGTTGCACAGCTCCGTGGCCACGGGGTTCGCCGGCACCCTCACACAGCTCACCGGCGACGACGCCGTCCTTGCAAACCTGCGAGCGCGCGGGCTCGCGATGCGCACCATCGACGACGTGTTCTGGCTGTGGCGCGTGATCGACGTCGAACGAGTCGCGGCCGCCGGCAGAATAGGGCCGGAACAGGTTCTCGCCGATGACGCCATGTTCCATCTTTTGCCGCCCGAGCGGTCCGTATATTGGATCGCCGATCGCTTCTGATTATGACACGCGCGGGGTCCAGCTATTGCTTCTCAGGTTGTCGGCAGGTGCTCGGTGGGCTTGTGCGCACACCCAATACCGAGGATACACTCGGTGACAGGATCGGGGTCCGGCGATACCGCGTCGGCGTCGGAGGCGCCAGCACACGTGAAGCAGAACGCAAGCAACTCGCGTAATCAAGGGGCAACCGCCCTACCAACGCCGGACGTAGCCGCCATCTACATGACGGTGATCGCCGCGACGGTGACGCTCGTCTGCACCATGTGGGCGCTCCAGTTTCTCGTGTATCCGGCGGTCCCGGCGGCGCGCTACACCCTGCTCGCGGCGATCGCCCTGATGCCCTCGATCCTCGTCGTGACGTGGCCGGGCAGCGCACCGCAGGCGATCATCCTGACGACCTTCGTTGCCTACTCCACGGCCGTCACCGTCGGCATTCATTACGGGGGGGGCGCCGACAACGTCAGCGGGCCCCTGCTTTACACGGTAGTTATCGGTCTGGCCGGGCTTATCGTCTCCGGAGGCGCGGCTTACGCCGTCGCGGTCGGCAGCAGTGTTATGTACGCCGCCCTGATTTGCGCCGAACGGTTCGGGTTCCTGCCGCACCACCTCTCGTACACCAAGAGCGGACCCGACGCGGTGGCAACGGTGATCGCCGTCGGGCTGTACCTGACCCTGGTTGCCTGGGTGGTCTCCAGCACGGTGCGGCAGATCCGCGCCACTCATCGGCGCGCCGAGGAGCTTCGCAGCGAGGCGGTCAACGCGCTCTCGCACGACCTGAAGAACCCCCTCGGCGCCATTCGCAGCTACGCCGAGCTTGCCGAGACGGCGCCAGCCGGCGATAACCGCGAGTACCTGCGCCATATCCGCCGCGCCGCCCAGCACGCCCTCGACCTCGTCAACAACGTGCTCGACGCCGCGGCGCTGGCGGCTCGACCCATGACCCCGGAGCACCGCCCCGTTCAACTCAACGATCTGGTCGCCGATACCGCCGAGCTCTACGCGGCCGCCGCCGAAGCCAAGGGCATCAAGCTCTCCGTAACTCTGGCACCCGACCTGCCCGTGGTCGACGCCGACGGGCAGCTCTTCCGGCGTATGTTGAGCAACCTGATCTCCAACGCGATCAAATTCACCGGCGAGGGCGGCGAAGTCAGAGTGCGCACCACTTCGGTCAACGAAAGCCGCGTCCGCCTGATCGTCAGCGATACCGGGTGCGGCATTGCCCCCAGGGACCGGCCCCATCTGTTCAGCAAATACCGCCGGGGCCGTTCCGGCCCGGACACCGGCGGGACCGGACTCGGCCTCTATATCGTGCGCTCTATCGTCGACGCCCACGCCGGCGAGGTTTCGGTGGAAAGCGACGTCGGCCAGGGCGCCGTCTTTACCATCGACCTGCCGCTGCGACGCTAGCTGTCCGCTTCCGCCAGAGCCGCCTTCAGCTCTTCCCAGCCTTGAGCTGGGACTTCCAATCGAGTACGCGCGCCCTGGCCGCCCACGCTTCCGCCTCGGGCACGTTACCGGCCCGCTGGTAGATGCGCGAGACGTTGGTGTACCCGAGCTGTTCGTCCGGATCGATCTCCACCACCCGCTTGGCGGCCGCGATCGCCTCCTCCCACTCGCCCTGATCGGCAAGCGCCATCGACAGCCCTTCCCAGGCGTCCGCGAAATCCGGCGCCTGTTCCAGGGCCGCCCGGTAGCACGCGATCGCATCGGCGATCCTGCCTTCGGCGACACAGTCAACCGCTCGATCGTACAGTTCGTCCGGACTCGACATGGCGGGGCTTCCGAGGCCGGAGGTTACCCAAAGGAGCGCGCAGGCTCAACCCGCCCGGCCGGTGCGTTGTCCCCATTTCGTGCCGCTGCTACGGTGCGACGTCGGCCCGCCCGCAAGACCGTGCCTGCGTAACTCCGCCGCCACATGAACTCGCATAGCTGCGAACACGTTGCCCGCCGCATCGCCGCCGGCATACCCGATCGACGCGCCGCAACGTCTGAACCACCGTGGAAAGTTCAGGGCCTGCAAGGTGGTGCCCGCGCTTATTGTCTCTGGCGCACGCTGGTCGCCCGGCCAAGGCCCACGCTGGCGATCGTACCCGACGCGGCCCGCGCCGAAGCTCTCGTTGACGACCTCCGTTTCTTTTTCGGCGAAGACGACTCCGCCGCGCCGTTCGCCCGCCGCATACACTACTTCCCGGCGTGGGACGTCGGCCCCTTCGACGACCTGTCACCCACCCCCGATATCGTGGCCGCTCGCATCGAGGGACTCTACCACCTGCAACAAACCCGCGACCCGATCGTCGTCACCACCCCGGATGCTCTCCTGCAGCGTGTCCCGCCGCAAGACTGTTTCGCGGGACGCCTTCGATACCTCGTGGAGGGCGACACACTCGATCTCGAGGCAACCGGTGCGCAACTGGTGGACTGGGGCTATCGGCGCGTCCCCCTGGTCGAAGACCGCGGCGACTTCGGTATCCGCGGCGGCATCCTCGACATATTTCCACCGGCCCATGTGCAGCCTCTGCGTATCGAGCTCGACGGCGACCTTATCGCAACCATTCGCGACTTCGATCCGATTAGCCAGCGCTCCCTACAGAACCACCCCGAGCTGCTCATCCTTCCGGTTCGCGAGTTCGATGCGGCCGGGCGCACCAGTCGTCAGGCATACCGGGCCGTCGAGGAGCGGCTCTTCGATCTGGACGTCAAGCGCGAGGAGCGCGCCGAGATCCTCGACGGCCTGGAAACGGGCCTCCTGTTTCCAGGCATCGAGTTCTTCTTGCCGTATTTCTATCCGACGCTCGATCTGCTCGATGACTACGTGCCCCCTGACGCTCTGGTGTGGATCGAGGGTGCCGGTGCGGTCGACGCCGCGATCGAACGCGTATGGCTGGAGATCGAACGGCGCGCCGAGGAGCGTACGGCCGCGCAGCGCTACCTGCCCCCGATCGAACGGCTCTATGCGTCGCCGCAGATCTGGCGGGCCGCCGTTGCCTCCCGACCCACGGTGGAAACCGAGACGCTCGAGGTACTCGGCGGCATCGACAGCGAGCGCACCGTGCCGGTCCGCTCGTACCTGATGCGCGATCTCAAGATCGATCGCATTGCCGGCCGCCGCGAGGTTTCGTTCGGTCCGGTCGCGGAGCGCGTCCGCGCCTGGCGTGCCGACGGCCATCGCGTCCTCGTCGTCGCCGGGGCGGCGCCCCAGGCCGAACGGCTGCGGAAGTTATTCGGCAATCACGACCTGGAGATCGACACAGCGCCGTCCCTCGCCGCCGCGCTCTCCAGCCCCGCCCCGCGAATCGTGGTCGGCCACCTGCACGACGGGTTTCGCCTGCCCGACGATGGCCTCGCCATCGCCACCGAAGCCGACATATTCGGCGAGGCCAAACAGCGGCGGCGGACCCGCCGCGTCGAAGTCGCGCAACTGCTGAAGAACCTCAGCGAGCTCAAACCCGACGACTTCGTCGTCCACATCGACCACGGGGTCGGGTGCTACAAGGGGCTCAAGCACCTGCAGGTTGCCGGCACCGCCGGCGATTACCTCCACCTCGAATACGCCGGGGGCGATCGGCTCTACGTGCCGGTCGACCGGATCAGCCTGGTTCAGAAGTACGTCGGTGCCGACGGCGCGGCGCCGGCGCTGGACAAGCTCGGTGGCACCGCCTGGGAGCGCGTGAAGCACAAGACCCGCGAGTCGATTCTCGCCATGGCCCGCGAACTGCTCGCCGTCCACGCCGCCCGCGAGGTGATGGAGCGCAAGGGGTTCGGCTCGCCCGACGCCTACTTCCGCGCCTTCGAAGCCGCCTTCCCGTTCGAAGAGACCCCCGATCAACAACAGGCGATCGACGATGTCCTCGCCGATCTGCAACGCGACAAACCCATGGATCGCCTCATCTGCGGCGACGTCGGCTACGGCAAGACCGAGGTGGCGATGCGCGCCGCTTTCCTCGCGGCAATAGAGGGCGGCCAGGTCGCCGTGCTCGTTCCCACCACCGTTCTCGCCCAACAGCACTACAATACGCTGCGCAAGCGCTTCGAAGGCTATCCGGTGCGGGTCGAGATGCTCTCCCGCTTCCTCGCCCGCACCCAGACCCAGGCGGTCGTAAGAGGTCTCGCTACCGGCGAAGTCGACTTCGTCGTTGGCACACACCGCCTGTTGCAGTCCGATATAAAGTTCAAACGCCTGCGCCTGCTGGTCATCGACGAAGAACACCGCTTCGGGGTCCGGCACAAGGAACGTATCAAGCAGATGCGCCAGCTCGTCGACGTCCTGACCCTGACCGCAACGCCGATCCCCCGCACCCTGCAGATGTCCCTGCTCGGCCTGCGCGACCTGAGCGTCATCGAGACCCCGCCCATCGACCGCCTCGCCATCCGGACCTACGTGACGCGTTACGACGAGGGCCTCGTGCGCGAAGCGATCGTGCGCGAACTCGGCCGCGGCGGCCAGGTCTTCTACGTGCACAACCGGGTGGAGACCATCGAGATGCGGGCTCGCCGCCTGCGCGAACTCGTACCCGAAGCCAGCTTTGCCGTCGCCCACGGTCAGATGGCCGAAGGCGCCCTCGAGCGTGTCATGAGCGACTTCTTTGCCAAGCACACCAATGTTCTCGTATGCTCGGCGATCATCGAGTCGGGTCTGGATGTGCCGAACGCAAACACCATTATCATCGACCGGGCCGATCACTTCGGCCTCGCCCAGCTATACCAGCTCAGGGGCCGGGTCGGCCGCTCCCACGAACGCGCCTACGCATACCTGATGATCCCCGGCGAGCACCTCATCTCGCGCGACGCGCAACTGCGCTTGCGGGCGTTGCAGGAGTTGGACGACCTTGGCGGCGGCTTCAAGCTGGCCGCGCACGATCTGGAGATCCGCGGCGCCGGCAACCTGCTCGGTAAGCAGCAATCCGGCCACGTCACCGCGGTCGGCTTCGAACTTTACCAGCAAATGATGGAAGAGGCCGTGCGCGAACTCCGCGGCGAGCACGTCACCGTCGAGGTCGAACCGGAAATCCAGCTCGGCATCGCAGCCTTCATTCCGGGCACCTACATCCCGGACGAAAACCAGCGTCTGGTGGTCTACCGGCGCCTGACGGCCATCAAGGGCCGCAGCGACCTCGAGGCCGTGGCCGAAGAACTGCGCGACCGCTACGGACCGATCCCGCCGCACGTCGACAGCCTCCTGCGCGTGATGGATCTCCGCCGCACCCTCAAGGATTGCCTCGTTCTGCGGGCCACGTTGCGGGACGGCACCGTGACGCTCCAGTTCCATCCGGATGCGCCGGTCGATCGCGCCGAACTCGTACGCCTGGTCACGAAGAGCAAGGGACGCCTCGCCCTGCGCGGCGACGCGCAGCTACTGCTGCGCCCGGCATCCGCGGACTGGGACGGTCTGGTCGCGGAGATCCAGGAACTGCTTTATCGCCTGAACGCCCCCATTCCCGAAGCTCGGCTCAAGGAGGTGCACGGACAATGCTGATTCGACGTTGCGTTCTGGCGGCGTGGCTCGCGGGCCTCGCGGTCGCCGTCGGAGCAGGCGCCGCCGATGCGGCGCTGGTCAACAAGGTGGTTGCCACCGTCGACGGCGAGCCGATCACGCTTTACGAGGTCAAGGAGTTTGCCGCGCGCAACCTCCGCGGCCGGCAACTCGGTGGACAACTCGACGAGGCGCAGATCCTCGATGCGCTGATCGCCGAGAAACTCGTGCAACGCGAAGCCAGTGCCAAGGGGGTCATCGTCCGCGACGAGGACATCGACCGCTACATCGAGACCATCAAGGAACGCAACAAGATCGACGCCGAGCAGCTCGCCACCGCCCTCGCCAATCAAGGCCTGACCATGGAGGCCTATCGCAACCAGATCCGCGAGGACATTCAGCGCCAACAGCTAATCAGCCGGGAAGTCAGCGGCAAGGTCAGCGTGACGCCGGAGGAAGTACAGCGTTACTACGAAGCGCACCGTGACGAGTACTCGACCCCGGAACGCATCCAGGTGGCACACATCTTCTTCCGCGTCGACGCGCGGGCATCGAGCGAGGAAGTGGCCGCCGCAACGAACAAAGCCAGCGCCGTCTACGAGCAGCTCGAAAAAGGCGCCGACTTTGCCGAATTGGCTCGCGAGCACTCGGAAGACGCCAGCGGAAAGGACGGCGGAACCCTGGGATGGTTCAAACCCGGCGAACTCCTCGAAGACATCGAAAAGCCGGCGCGGGGCCTGGACGTCGGGCAGTACAGCAAACCCGTGCGCACGCGGGCCGGCGTACACATCGTCAAAGTCGAAGGTCGCGAAGGCGAATCGCGCAAGGCCCTCGACGAACTCGCCGATCAGATAAAGCAAGACCTGTATCAGCAGGCGCTGGAGGATCGTTTCCAGAAGTACCTCACGGAGGAACTCCGCAAGCGTCACCACGTGGAGTTGCTGCAGTGAGAGAGGCCGGCCGCCGCCGCGCGCGCCTGGCGATCACCATGGGCGACCCCGCCGGGATCGGCCCGGAGGTCGCCCTGCGCGCCCTCGCCTCCCCGCCGCGGTCGCCCGATATCGAGCCGCTACTGGTCGGCGACGCCGCGGTGTGGCACGAAACCGCTGCCCGACTCCGTCTCACCGGCGTGCTCGGGCGCGCGCCACTGGTAACGACGTCGGACCTCCCGGCCCGCTTTCGGCGGCCGGGGCTCCCCAGCTCCCCTGCGGCCCGCGCGGCGTGTGGCGCCGCGGCCCACGCCGCGATCGTCGAAGCCGCCCGCCTCGTACGCACCGGACAGGCCGATGCCCTCGTCACCGCACCGATCAGCAAGGCACACCTGGCCGCCGCCGGCCACGACGTCCCCGGCCACACCGAACTGCTCGCGCGCCTCGCCGGGGCCGCCCGCGTGCGCATGATGATGGCGGGCCCACGTCTCCGCGTCGTCCTGGTCACGATCCACATCCCGCTGGCGGCCGTCCCCGGAGCCCTCACGGTCACCGGGATATACGACTCGATCGTCCTCGCCGCCGCCGGCGTCCGCCGGCACTACGGCGTGCGCCGCCCGCGTATCGCCGTCGCCGGCCTGAACCCCCACGCCGGAGAGCACGGGCTCTTCGGCGACGAGGAAGAGCGCCTCATCGCCCCGGCCGTGCGCGCCGCACGCCGCGCCGGCCTGTCGGCAGCCGGGCCACTGGCGGCCGACACCGCCTTCCCCCAGGCCGCCGCCGGCGCCTACGACGTCGTGGTGTGTATGTACCACGATCAGGGCCTCGGCCCGTTCAAACTCCTGCACTTCGCCGACGGCGTAAACGTTACCCTGGGCCTGCCTTTCGTGCGCACCTCCCCGGACCACGGCACCGCCTTCGATCTCGCCGGCAAGGGCGTGGCCGATCCCAGCAGCATGGCAGCCGCCATGGCAATGGCCGCTACCGCCCGGCGGACCCGAGCGCACTCGGCGCTTGTGATTCCCCGCCGTCCCGCAGTACGCTAGCTCGGTAGCGAGGCGAGGCGATGAAGGCGTTGATCTTGACAGGTGGACCGGGCCGGCGGCTGGTGCCGTTTTCCGCCACCCGGCCGAAAGGCATGACGGTTGTTGCCGGCGGTTCGTTGATCCGGCGGACCCTCAACTTCCTGCGCGAAACCGGGGTTACCGACGCAACTATCGTTCTCGGCCAGCACGGCGAGACGGTGCGCCGCACCTTCGACGACGGCGAGACGCTCGGCGTGCAGATCACTTACGCCCAACAGACGCGGCCCAGCGGCATCGCCGACGCCATCCTGCAGGCCCGCGACCGGTTCATCCCGCGCGAATACTTCATTCTCGTGTACGGCGACGTCGTCACCGCCGGCAACCCTTTCCATCCCCTGCTGCAGTCGTTCAACGCCGTCAAAGGCCCCGTGGCTAGCGTTTGCCTGCCCGGCCCACCGACCGGCCGCTACGGCAACGTCTATCTGAGCGGCACGCGTATCACCCGGATCGTGGAGAAGCCCACCGCTCAGGGCCTCGGCAACTACGTCCTCGCCGGATTCTTCGTCCTGCCGACGGAGATATTCGGTCTCCTGGAGCGCGGCCAGGGAAGCATGGAACAGATCTTCGACCGGCTTGTTCGCGAACCCGGCCTGCACGCTTCGATCTGGGAGGACGGTTGGCTCGACATCGAGCACCCATGGGACATCCTGGCCGCCAACCGGATGATCATGGATACGTGGGACGAGGCCCGTATCTCCCGCCACGCCACCGTGGAGGGCAACGTCACCCTCAGCGGCCCCGTGCGCATCGAGCCCGGCTCGATTATCAAAGCCGGCGCGATCATTTCGGGACCGTGCTACATCGGGCGCGACTCGTACGTCGGCAACAACGCTCTCATCCGCGAATACTCCTCGCTCGGTGCCGGCTCGACGGTCGGCTACGGCGTCGAACTCAAGAACTGCGTCCTGTTCGGCAGCTCGACCGTCGGCCGCCTGTCGTTCGTTGGCGACAGTGTCGGCGGCGAGAACGTCGATATCGGGTCGGGAACCATGACCATCAACGAACGCCTCGAACGTACCCCCGTTACCGTCGACATCCTGGGCGAACCGGTCGACTCCGGACTGGTCAAGCTCGGCGCCTTCCTCGGCGACGACGTGAAGATCGGCGGCAGCAACACCATCGACCCCGGGACCGTGATCTCACCCGGCACGATTATTCCGCACCGGGCCACCGTGCCGTCAGGGAGGTAGGCGGACCATGTGCGGAATCACCGGGGTGGCAAGCTTTCACCCCATCGGCGACCGCCTGTACGAAGGCGTCCACCACCTCGAATATCGCGGCTACGACTCGTGCGGCATCGCGGTTCTCGACAACCACCATATCGAAGTTCGCAAGGACATCGGCACCGTCGACGAGGTGAACAGCAAGGAGAGCCTGCGCAACCTCGCCGCCCAGGTCGGCATCGCGCACACCCGCTGGGCGACCCACGGCAGGGTCACCAAGGAAAACGCCCACCCTCACCTGAGCTGCCACGGCGAGTTCGCCGTCGTCCATAACGGCATCATCGCCAACTACAAGCAGTTGAAAGAGGCCCTCGCCCGCAAGGGCCACGCGTTTCGCTCCGACACCGACACCGAAATCATCGCCCACCTGATCGAAGAGCGCTTCTCCGAATCCGGCGACATCGAACGTGCGCTCGTGAGCGCCCTGCAGGCCCTCGAAGGCAGCTACGCCCTCGCGGTCATTTCTGCCCACGACCCCGAACACATCTACTGCGCCCGGCACGAAAGCCCGCTGATCATCGGCGTCGGCGCCGAGTCCAACTACGTCGGCTCGGACTTCAACGCCTTCATCGATTACACCAAGAACACCGTCATCCTCGAAGACGGCGAGTACGGCATCGTCGCCAAAGACAGCTACGCGATTAAGAGCCTGCGCACCGGCGAAGCGGTGGACAAGGCGGTCACCGTCATCCCGTGGGACTCCGAACTGTCGCGCAAGGGCGGCTACCCGCATTACATGCTCAAGGAGATCCACGAACAGCCGAGCGCCGTGCGCGCGGCGTCGAGCATCGGCCGCGACGACATCGGTGCCCTCGCCGAGCGTATCCTGGCGGCAAGACGCGTCCATTTCATGGGCGTCGGCACCACCTACTACGTGGCGCTGCTCGGCCAGTACCTGATGGCGGCGCTCGGTGACCTCGAAGTGCCGGCAATCAGCTCGGACGAGTACCGCCACTTGCACCGCAGCGACAGCGGTTCCCTGGTCGTCGCCGTATCGCAGTCGGGTGAAACCTACGACACCCTTGTCAGCTTGCGGGACGCCAGAGAGCGCGGCGCGAAAACGGCCGCCATCGTCAATGTCGTCGGATCGTCAATGGCTCGCCTGGTCGATCAGGTCATCCTGCAGGGCTCCGGCCCCGAAGTGTGCGTCGTGAGCACCAAGGCCGCTCTGGCCCAGATGATCATTCTCACCCGCCTTGCCATCGAGGTGGGCCGACTGCGCGGCGTGCTGTCCCCCGGCACGGTACAGGAACACGAGTCCGCCCTGGCGGCACTGCCGGGCGAGATCGAAACCCTCCTCAACGAGAAGTCCGGTCTCATCCGCGCCGCCGCGTACCGCCACGCCCACGTGCAGAACTGGCTCTTCCTCGGTCGCGGCCACTACTACCCGATCGCGCTGGAGGCGGCGTTGAAGATGAAGGAGGTCACCTACATCCACGCCGAGGGTATGCCCGGCGGCTTCCTGAAACACGGCACGCTGTCGCTCGTCGACGACAAGCTCTACACGCTGGTCTTCGTGCCGCCCGCCAACGGCGCTCTGCACACCATGACCATGTCGAGCGTGGAAGAGGTGCGGGCGCGCGGCGGCTTCGTCTTCGGCCTCGCGTTCAACGGCGTCGACGATATCTTCGACGAGTGCGTGACGTTCACACCGCGCTCCGACCTCACCGCCCCCTTCCTGCCCCTCGTCGCCGCGCAGTTGCTCGCCTACTTCACCGCCACCGCCCTCAAGCGCAACGTCGACAAACCCCGCTCCCTGGCCAAGTCGGTGACCGTGGCGTGAAGAGACGCGTCGGCCCGGTGCCGGCTGGCGTACCGAGGCCAGGGAACAACCGCCACCCGTCCAGCGCGCCTCCGACCGCATGACCCTCGCCGAAATTCTCGCCCACCTCGACGCGCTCCCCGTCGCCGCCGAACACCGACAGCGCGCGCGTGACAACCTGACGTACTGGTGGACCAACCCCCGACTCGCAGCGTTTCGCCCGCAGATCGAGAAGCTGGCCGAGCGTGGCAAGTGGGACCTTCTGCTCGACGCTTTCTACCGCACCATCCCGTTCGGCACCGGCGGCCGGCGCGGACCCGTGGGCGTCGGTTCGAACCGGGTCAACCCGGATACGGTTCTTACCTCCGTCGCCGGCCACGTCGCCTATCTACGCACGCGGTTTCCAGGCGATGCCTTGCGCGTCGTCGTGGCCTTTGACGTGAGGGTCTTTCGCGATCTCCGCGGGGTCTACGATCCTACGGCGCCCAACCCCCTGCTCGGCCTGCGCTCGCGCGACCTCGCGCGGCAGGCGTCCGCGATCTACGCCGCGCAAGGAATCGAGGTGTGGACGGTTCCCGCTGACGACGGTTTCTACCTGTCAACGCCGGAGCTGTCGTTCGCCATCCGGCACCTCGGCGCCCACGGCGGCCTCAACGTCTCTGCGTCCCACAACCACCCGGACGACAACGGCGCCAAGTTCTACATGCCCAGCGGCGGCCAGCCGGTACCGCCCGAGGACGACGTCCTCGCCGCTGCCGTCGAGCAAGTGACCGAGATCCCCGACGCCGACTTCGACGAAGCCGTGCGGCGTGGCGCCGTGCGCTGGTGGGACGCCGCCATGCACGCCCGGTACCTCGACGAGAACCTCGGACGCTCGGTGCGTCCCGAAGAGCGCAACGCCACCGTGGCTTACAGCCCGCTGCACGGCACCGGTCTGCATACCGTGGGCGATCTGCTTTCGCGCGCCGGGTTCGCCGTCCACCTCGTCGCGCCCCAGGCGGAACCGGACGGGACCTTTCCGGCGGTGCCGTTTCGCATCGCCAATCCCGAGGTGCCGGCGTCGATGGACCTGCTCGCCACCGAGGCCGCAGGCATTGGCGCCGAACTCGGACTGGCCACCGATCCGGATGCCGACCGCATCGGGCTCGTCGCACCCGTCGGTGGCCGCTGGCGCGCCGTCGACGGCAACGAAGTCGCCGTCCTGTTGACGGCGTACATCATCGAGAACCGCCGCGCGCAGGGAACCCTGCCGCAGCGCGGTTTCGTGGTGAAAACCGCGGTTACGACCGACCTCGTTCGGCAGATTGCCGACAGCCACGGGGTGCAGGTGGTGGGAGACCTGCTGGTGGGATTCAAGTACGTCGGTGCGGTACTCGATGCTATCGAGCGCGACGGTCGTTGGGGGAGCGTAAGTGCCGCGCTCGACGACTTCCTGTTCGCCGCCGAAGAGAGCAACGGCGTGCTCGTCAGCCCGAACCTGCGCGACAAGGACGCCGCCGGTGGAGCGCTGCTGCTGGCCGAGATGTGCGCGTGGTTGCGAGGGCGCAACCGCTCTTTCGGCGACTACCTCGACGAGATCCATCGGCGTTACGGCTACGCGGCCAACCTCGGGTACTCGCTGGTCATGGACGGCATCAGCGGCACCGAGCGCATCGCGCGCATGATGAGCGCGTTGCGGGCGCATCCGCCGGCGGACCTGAACGGCCACAGGTTCGCATCGGCGATCGATCATCTCGAGGAGTCCGTGGGCGGACCGATCCGTTCCGACACCGACGGCGCCGCACGGAACTTCGTGCAGCTCGTCTACGACGGCAATCTCCGGGTTGCCGTTCGGCCGTCGGGCACGGAGCCGAAGATCAAGTTCTACGTCGAGCGGGTGTGTACACCGGATGCCACCTGGGCCAAGTGCGATCTCGCACCCGTGCGCGAGGCGGCGAACGCCGACGTGCTGGAGACGACGCTCGCTCTGGTAGATGCGTTGTTGCGAGCCGTCGGCGTTCGGCTCTCGCGTCCGGCACTGCTGGTCTCGCCGCTGCTGGCACTGGAGCACCGCATCGATTTCGGCGAACGGTTTCTGCCCGACCTGGCGGCGCGCCTCGCGCAGGACGCGGACTTCGCCGAGCTGGGTGTGTGGGTGGACACGCGCCTGGCGAAGTACGGCACCGACGCCCGGGCGCTGGTGGCGCCGGGGGTGGCGGCGCATTTCAAGGAGCAGTCCCTCGAAAGCGCCGTGGCGCAGCGACTCGCCGCGCTGTTTCCCACCATGACGTAGGGCCACTTTCCGCCGCATGAGACCATGGTCTCATGCAACAGCCCGGCCGCGGCGCTCGCCACGCCGGAGCTTCCGCGCCGAGGAGCCGCTCAGGGCGAAGCGCCACCGGCGCTCCTCGATGAGCCGATGGACTTCGTCGAGTATTGTGGGCGCCTTCTGCACCTCATCGATGCAGACCCAACTTCCCGCCGCACGGCGGCCTACCCTGGCCTCCAGCAACGCCGGGTCGCGGGCGAGATCGAGGAACACGTCGCTGCGGAGCAGGTCGAACACGGGGGTGTCGGCCGGGAGTACCTGCCGGAGCCAGGTGCTCTTGCCCACCCCGCGCGGTCCGAAGACGAAGAACGAACGATTCGGCAAGGCGAGCAGACGCGGCAGCCCATCCATCGCCCGCACTATTCCCGCGGTATCGTAAGAATGCAATGGATTCTTACGATACCGCCGGCGGTCTGCAATTCCAGGTTCACCTGGCCGGCCTGAGGGTTCGGCAGTGCGGTGCGCGGAAAACGATCCGGGGGCCGGTCATTGCCGTGATTCGTGGCCGCAGCCGGAGGTCAGCCTGACGCACTCTCTCGATTTACACCGCTTAATCGAAGGTGCGGAGTTTTTGCGCCGGGCGCGTGAAAGGCCTTCGGAGGAAACGGTCCGGAAAGTCTCTACGTCCCGGAGGATGCCGTCCGCAGCGCCGCAATGAATCGAACCCGGCGCTCTCCGCGGCACCTCGCCAGATCATCCACGGCCCACGCGACGCCCCGCGGCAGCGAGATGGCAACCCGTACGTTTCGGGTCTGCGCGCTACACATAGTCGTCAAGAGCGATCACGCGCAGCTCGCTCACCTTCTTCAGACAGACGTCGTTCGTCAGAAAACAAGCGGAACTGTGCTCAAGGGCGACGGCGAGTTGAAGGTGGTCGAGCAGGCTCATTCTTCCCACTCGTCACGCAACCGGCTCACGTACTCCTGTGCGTCCACACCCTTCCAGATCTCCTTTCCGAGTCCCTTCAGGTCTCGCCACCGCAACGGCTGCTCGGAACGGGAGGCCAGGGGGCTGATGACGACCAGAACTTCGGCGGGTCCCGGCGGCAGACCGCTGATCTCGAGGGTTCCATTTTCCGCGATCGTCGTCGTGAGCCGAATGGTCTCCATGGCGATCCTCCTCTTTCCGGATACTCCGCGGGCCCGGCGTGCGCAACAGCGGCGGCCAGGGACGTTCCTCGATCGAGGGATGTGGAGGTAGGTGGAGACAGGGGACGTGCGGATTCTCCAGCTTGTGGTGCACCTGATCGACACCCTCCCGGTGGCGCAGCCCTGCGCGTCGGATTGGATTTTCATCCCCGCGGCCGCAACGGTTCCAAACCAGGTGGTGGTGGCACCCTCGATTCCCGCTGAGGTCTGTCAGCGCGGCGAAATCCGATACGAACCGCTCGCCGGCCCGGCAAACAACCGGAATTTCCAGGCGGTTCTGTTCGGCGACAGTATCGGCAACTGAAATCCGTCGTACGGAGGCGCTGCCGCGGTGCAGGCTTTGCGGTCCCCCGGAGGCGAGCACGGACGCTGGGGAGGGCTTCAGCATCGACGTGATGGCCGGCTGTCTCGGGCTCTGTACGCGGCCGGCCCCGGACGCCAGCACGCGATCACTGCCGAGCTGACCTACGATTCCCGGAACCTCACAGTGGTTGGCGTGCGCAGGGCGGCGGCGGCGCGCGGTACCGCACTTGCCGCGAACACGAACGATGCGGGCCGTTTGCAAGTGGCCCTGGCGAGCGCCCACGGTTTCGATGAAGGTGCGCCGCTGGTGCTCGTTTTGTTCGAACCCCGAGCGGAGCGATAGCAGCAGACTCCTAGAGAAGGGCCAGTAGATCGCGGCGCACGATTCCTCAGCCGAAGAGGCTTGGCTGCACGACCACACCCGCGGTCCCATTTTCTTCGTACAGGTCCGACAAGGCCCTGAGGTCGCCCGTAAAGCGGAAGCGACTTGCCTCCAGGTACCGCTCCTCCACCTCGACAGCAATCCACCGCCGGCCCTCGCGTTCGCACGCTTCGCCCGTGGTGTTGCTACCCGCGAACGGATCGAAGACCAAGTCGTTGGGGTCCGTAAGAAACCGCAAGAAGAATGTCGGCAACTGTACTGGGAAGCGCGCCGGGTGCGGTTTCAAACCGTGCTTCTTGCACTGCTCCAAGTAGTGGCCATTGCTGTCGTTATTCCCATAGGTAAGCAGGTTCGGCGGGATGGAACCGCCGCGATCCGTAAACTTCGCCGTTATGATATGCCCAGACGGCCGCACCGTGGCTCGGTACCCGCGCTTGACCAAGCGCTTCATATCCGGGCTGTACTCTTTCAACACGCGCTGATTGTCAGCCTTCGGCGCGGGGGTCTTGGAGAGCCACCACAAACAGTTCACGGCGTCCTTGACGCGAACCTTCCGCACTGTCACCCACTCCGCCGGCGAGGGCAGCTTCGCCGGGTTGTACCAGTAGAACTCCTGCGCCAGATAGAACCCGACCTCACGGCACAGTGCGATGAGCAGCTCGAAGTGATAGAGGGAACGCGTCGGCTGCCCAGGCGTCCACGCACCACCGATGTCGACGACGAAGCTCCCGTCGTCCCGCAAGAGACGGTGTACGTGACGAGCAAACGGCAGAAACCATTTGACGTAGTCCCGTTGCGCCGCGTTCCCGTATTCTTTCTTAAAGTGCAGAGCATACGGCGGCGACGTGAACACCAGGTTCACGCTTGCCACCGGCATGTCGGCCATGAGCGGGAGCGAATCGCCAAGGAAGGCCTTCCCGTACGACGTCTCATACAACGGCTTCGCCACTTCCCGCCGCTTCACCGCCCTACTCCCTGCAAGGCGTCGTGAATCGCCGCCTCGATGTCGGGGCGCCATGGCCCCTCAGGCCCCGGCGGCACCCGCTGCATGATCACTAGAATGTCGGCCATGTTCGCCCTTCGTTGAAGTGCCCCCGTTGCCACGTACAAGTACTCCCACTGGTGTGTCTGATTGAAAAGACACGCCGCAAGGATATCGAACTCACCGATGCGGTAGCCCCGCGTCGGTGTTCCGTCCTTGCTGTTGCGCGTCTTCTGCAGCTCGACCTTGTACCCCTCCGCATTCCGGTAGCGTCCTTCCGCACCACTGCGGACATTCTTGCACTCGACCCGCAGAGTCCGCTCGCCAACCCCAATGACGAAATCGGGCTGACCGTCCCTGTCCAACCATTCAACGCTCTCAATGACTCTCTGCTCCCGCAACCGCTCGAGCTTCTGGAAGAGAAAATACTCGGCCAGTTTCCCCTTCACGTCAACGAGGGCGCGAAACCCACGCTGGATCGCGGACAGGATGTCTGACGCCGAGGCGTTCAGCAGCTCCTCGACCGGGTGGCGCTCTTTCACCTGCGTCGCCTCTTGCGGCGGGTGGCGACCTCTTCCTCGATCTTCCTGATCGTCTCGACGGCATCGCTGGCACTGAAGCCAAGCGTGTTCGCGACTTCGATGAACTCGACAACATCGAGGCGTCGCTCACCGCGCTCGTATTTCGAAACGTACGATTGCGGGCGCTCCAGGCGCCCCGCCAGCTCGGCCTGGGTGAGCCCCGCCACCCGCCGGGCTTCAACGAGCAGTTTCCGGAGGGATTCGTACTTGCCTGTAAAGACGGACTTGGTCACCAAGCCGGGTCGATAAACCCATTTCCGGTTAAACCCAAAATTGGTTGTCCGGGGCGTCTTCCGGAATTCCGGAAAGCACCGCCGGCAAGGGACGGTCTACCCTGCCCTTTGCCTGATCACGAATCTTCTGGCCGGACCTCATGCGCACTCGGCGGGAAACGGAAACGCGACACAGCTATCTTCCGTGGGTCAGATTCGAACGTGCGACGAAAGTGGAGCTAATGGGCTCGGCTCTATGGCCGCAGGCCCCCGAACTCCCGGCGCTGCATTGACTCCGCAGCCAAGGCGCGGCAGCGTTCTCTCGGTTCGCCATGGCTCAGCACATCTCCATCGTCGGCGCGCGGCAGCACAACCTGAAAAATGTCTCCGTCGACATTCCACGCGATAAGCTCGTCGTCATCACCGGGCTCTCCGGCTCCGGCAAGTCTTCGCTCGCCTTCGATACCCTTTACGCCGAAGGCCAGCGCCGCTACGTCGAGTCGCTGTCCGCCTACGCGCGGCAATTCCTCGAACAGATGGAAAAACCGGACGTCGATTCCATCGACGGCCTCTCCCCCGCCATCGCCATCGAACAGCGCACGACATCCCGCAACCCGCGCTCGACCGTCGGCACGGTCACCGAGATCTACGACTACCTCCGCGTCCTTTTCGCGCGCATCGGAACGCCCTTCTGCCACCGCTGCGGTCGCCCCATTCAGCCGCAAACGATCCAACAAATCGTCGACCGCCTGCTCGCCCTGCCCGAGGGTACCGGCATTCACGTGCTGGCACCCGTCGCTCGCGACCGCAAAGGAGAGTACCGCAAAGAACTCCTCGCCCTCCGCAAGGCCGGCTTCGTGCGCGTACGCATCGACGGCGCGCTCCGGGATCTCGCCGAGGACATCGCCCTCGCCAGGACCGTGGCGCACACCATAGAAGTGCTGGTCGACCGCCTCGTCATCCGCCCCGGCATCGCCAGGCGCCTCGCCGACTCGCTCGAAGTCGCCTTCAAACAGGCCAACGACGTCGCGCATATCGAGGTTCTCGGCCCCTCCCGCGACACCGTCCGCGACGACTTCGTCGTCAGTCAGCGCTTCGCATGCGTTCACTGCGGGGTCTCGTTCGCCGAGCTGACGCCGCGCATGTTCTCTTTCAACAACCCGCAGGGCGCCTGCCCGACGTGCGGCGGACTCGGCGAAAGACTGTACTTCGACCCCGACCTCGTCGTCCCCAATCCGGCCCTGAGCGTTCCCAACGGGGCTGTGGCGCCGTGGGAACGCAAGAGCAGCTATCTGCGCCCGGCAATCTGGAAGGCGCTCGCCCGCCACTTCAAGGTCGACCCGGATACGCCTTTCAAAGACCTGCCGAAGACCGCGCGCGACGGGCTGCTGCATGGAACGACGCAGTCCGTGACCTTCGTCTTCGAGAAGGCCAACCGGCGCTACGAGTTTCGCCGCCCGTTCGAAGGGGTCATCCCCAACCTCGAACGCCGCATGAAAGAGACGCAATCGGACTGGATGCGCGAGGAGCTGGAACGTTTCATGAACTCCCGCCCCTGCGAGAGCTGTCACGGGGCTCGACTCAAGCCCGAAGCGCTGGCGGTGCGGCTGCACGGGAAGTCGATCGTCGACGTGACGGCGATGTCGATCCGGCAGGCGATCGGTTACTTCAGCGCGCTGCCGCTGACGCCGCAGGAGCACGAGATCGCCCGCCGCATCCTGAAGGAGGTCACCGAACGCCTCGGCTTCCTCGCCGACGTCGGCCTCGACTACCTGACCCTCGATCGCCCCGCGGCGACGCTGTCCGGCGGCGAGGCCCAGCGCATTCGTCTGGCCACGCAGATCGGCGCCAGCCTCGTCGGAGTCCTGTACATCCTCGACGAACCCTCGATCGGTCTGCACCAGCAGGACAATCGACGGCTGCTTGCGACCCTGCGCCGGCTGCGCGACCTCGGCAACACCGTGCTCGTTGTCGAACACGACCGCGACGCCATTACCGAGGCCGACTACGTGATCGACATGGGCCCGGGGGCCGGCGCCCACGGCGGCGAGGTCGTCGCGCGCGGCACGCCGGCGCAGATCATGACCGACCCGCGCTCGCTGACCGGCCAGTACCTTTCCGGCCAACGCGGCATCGCCGTCCCGGCAGCCCGCCGCGGCGGCAGCCTCCTGTCGCTAACGATCACCGGGGCGCGCCAGAACAACCTGCGCAACCTGAACGTCAGCATCCCCCTCGGCACGCTGACCTGCGTCACCGGCCTGTCCGGGTCTGGCAAGAGCACGTTGATCGTCGACACTCTGTACCGCGCCCTCGCGCAGCGCCTCTCCGGAGCGAAGGAGAAACCGGGAATTCACGACGAACTGCGCGGCTGGCAGTGCCTCGACAAGGTCATCGATGTCGACCAGTCCCCGATCGGGCGCACCCCGCGCTCCAACCCGGCCACGTACACGGGCGTGTTCGCGCACATCCGCGACCTTTTCGCGCAACTGCCCGAAGCCCGCACGCGCGGTTACGGCCCCGGCCGCTTTTCCTTCAACGTCAAGGGCGGACGCTGCGAGGCCTGCCGCGGCGACGGTTCGATTCGCATCGAAATGCACTTCTTGCCGGATGTGTTCGTGACCTGCGAGGTGTGCGGGGGCCGGCGCTACAACCGCGAGACCCTCGAAGTCCGGTTCAAGGGACGCAACATCGCCGACGTCCTGGACCTGAGTGTCGCCCAGGCCATCGAGGTGCTCAGTCACGTCCCGCCAATCCGCCACAAGCTGGAGACCTTGCGCGACGTCGGCCTCGACTACATCCACCTCGGCCAGTCGGCCACGACCCTGTCCGGAGGCGAGGCACAGCGCATCAAGCTCGCGAAGGAACTGAGCCGCCGCGCCACCGGCAAGACCCTGTACATTCTCGACGAGCCGACCACCGGCCTGCACTTCGACGACATTCGCCGACTGCTCGACGTCCTCGGCCGGCTGGTCGATGCCGGCAACACGGTCGTCGTGATCGAGCACAACCTCGACGTCGTGAAGACGGCCGACTACGTCATCGACCTCGGCCCCGGCGGCGGCGAAAACGGCGGGCGCGTCGTCGCGGCCGGCCCCCCCGAAGAGATCGCCCGGGCCCCGGAGTCGGCCACCGGCGCATTCCTTCGTCCGCTGCTACCCGGGCTGGCGGCGTAGTAGACCGAGTCCACGGTCCAAAGTCCCGGGTCCCAGGCGGGAACTCGGACTTCAATTCGCAACCTGTCTGAATAGAATCCAGAATCTGGGATGGTCGAACCACCAAGTCGTAGGCATTCACGCCGCCCGCGTTTTGACGAGCAGTTCGACGTCGCAGTCGAGGATACGGAGCAATGAGAGCATCCGGTCGACCGACTTCTTGTAGTTAGTCTGGTCGAGTAAGCGGTAGAACTGCGCCGGTGACGTGCGCAAGCGACGGATCATCTCGCGCCGGCTCAGCGGACTGCGGGGCAGCCGCCGCTGCGCCTCCAACGTAAGTTGGTAGAGCAGCAAATCTCGCATGTAGGTCGGATCCCGGTTGTACTCCAGCACGTGGTCGAGATGCACGCTGCCCTGCCGGCCGGACTCGAGCGTATAGCTGAACGCTTCACTGCCGAGCTCGTCGTCGACGTGCGCTTCGCACACTCTGTCGCTGGTTGTGGGGCGGATCTCGAGCCTGGCGTAGGGAAAAACATACGTGTGTCGACCCGCTCTGATCTCGAATGCCTTTCGGCGATTATTCACGGACACCCGCGCAATTTTCATAACACACCTTCGCTCTTCAGCGCTTCGATGAGCGCCAGTAGCCTGGCGCTCGGCTTCCCTTTCATCGGCACATTGGCGTCGAGATCCCACTTCAACACGAGTCGCGCGTCGCGATAAACGTGCACGTGTCTCGGCCCGTGATCCCCCTTACACGTCAGGAAGACATAGTTCCCACGTCGAATCTTCGCCACACGAAACGCTACCCCGGAGGGTAACGGTTATCAACCTGCTGCAGCGGTGCGGGTCCCCTCTGTGCCAATGAGTATCCCCTGCAGGTCAGGCAGGCGCCGCGATTGTTGCGTAATAGTTGACTTGCTGCGACGCACGACGTGGCCTGACAGCACGCTGCCTCGGAAGTGGAACCCGAATTCCGTCCTCGCACAGTCCGCGTATGTGCAGCTCGAACGAGGCCCGTGTTCCCTTCGGCATGTGTCGTCTTCCGGATGCCCCTTTGACAGCGACGCGCCCCCGCTTCGCGGCGCGCTTGCACTGGCGATGGCTGCCCTTCATGACAACCCTTAGTACTCGTCGGCATAAGTATGGCAACGTATCCGCAGCCGCTCACCCGTAAATCGTACAGGGATCTCGCAACCTTCCGGGGTGAGACACGAGTCCTTCCGCTTCGTCCGCGGTAAACGCGCCCGGAGGTCGCACTCCGCCTCGGAGCCACCCGTGCATTTCTCATCTTGCTTAAGTGCCAGATCTCTGATGACAACTACGGCGAGCCATCCGCACCTGCGGGGCGGTGGCATCAATAGAGCGAGGGGAGGATACCGATGCGACACGCGGGACTGCACATCGTGACCGTGGGAGTGTTCCTGGCGGCGGCGCCGGCGGCGGGGGCGCTGACGCCCGAACAGAAATGCCAGGCCGGTAAGAATCAGGTCGCCGGCAAGTACGCCGACTGCCGGCAGAAGGCGGAGGCGAAGCTGGTCAAGACCGGGGACGTGACGAAATACGCCGCCGCTATCGGCAAGTGCGAAACGAAGTTCCAGGACAAGTGGCAGAAGCTCATCGATGCGGCCACCGCTGCCAGCGCGACCTGCCCCGATGCACCCCTGGCCGTGTCGGCATACAAGGATGTCATCGACGACCACACCGACAACATCGCGCAAGCGCTTGGCGGTAGCGGCTTCGACGTGTGTCAGGCGTTCCCGGAGTCGGGCCAGACGACGTGCTGGGACAGCAGCGGCACGGTAGTCACGTGTGCCGGCACGGCACACGACGGCGACGTTCGCGCCGGGGCTGCGCTGGCATACACGGACAACGGCGACGGTACGATCACCGATATGAACACCAGACTGATGTGGGCAAAGAAGAGCGACGACGGTTCGATCCACGACAAGGACACGAATTACACGTGGGACAACGCGTACGCGACGTACGTCGCCGCGCTGAACGCACCGCCGTGTTTCGCCGGGCACTGCGACTGGCGGCTGCCGAACATCAGAGAGTTGCTGAGCATCGTCAATTACGGGATTCCGCCCCCCGGACCGGTGGTGGACCCGGTGTTCAATACGTCGTGCACGGGCGGCTGTACGGTGACGGGCTGCAGTTGCACCGTGCTGTACACCTACTGGTCGTCGACGACCTATGCCCCCAGCCCGCAGTTTGCGTGGACGGTGTCCTTTGACAATGGCACCGTCGGCCCGATCTCCAAGCCCAGCAATTATCGCGTTCGCGCAGTGCGGGGCGGCGTGTAATTCCGCGCCGCGCGTTGCGCTTCGCGGGACAGGCTGGGGCGGGCCGGATGCGCCGACTTGCGAATTCCGAGTTTGCGCGCACGGCGCGAGGAACTTCCTGGATGATCGAGGAGCAGTGCGCCACCGTTCGTGCCGAGTAGCGCCGTCTGGACAACCCGATCGCCCTGAGTAGCCGATGTCTTCTCGATCGGCGTATCGAAGGGTTCAGGCGCGTATCGAGGCACGTCTGATGTGACCCCTCGATACGGCCCCTGAACAAACGGGTCCTACTCGGGGCGAACGGGGAGTTGCGGGCATTGGGTTGCGGGTGGCAGCCCGCGCCGACTTGCGAATTCCGAGGATGTCAGCGCCGCCGGCGTCGGTGGCCAGGTCGGCATCGGCACGGCCGGGAACTGCCAGTTCGTGTTGCCGCCGAGGTCGATGGCCCGCGGACTCGCCACACACTGCGTTGCCCCGGCGAACGGAGTGCCCGTCATTACCGAAACCGGCTGGCATTGCGCCTTATACGGGCTTGACTGCCCGCAGACCGGCCGATATTAGACCTATGAGGTCTGAATTGGATCTATCTCCCGGATGAAGCCGAGAAGATCCGGAGAACACGACGAATACCCGGTGGCGTCGAGCGCATGCCCGCCAGCCGCCGTGAGGAGGATTTGAATGGGCCGGCTGATCTACATGGACAACCATGCCACCACAGCGATGGACCCGCGGGTGCTGGAGGCGATGCTGCCGTTCTTCACGGAGAAATTCGGCAACGCGGCCAGCCGTAACCATCAGTTCGGCTGGGAAGCGGAGGCCGCCGTCGACCGGAGCCGGGAGACGATCGCCCGGCTGATCGACGCGAAGGCCAAGGAAATCATCTTCACCAGTGGGGCCACGGAATCCAACAACCTCGCCATCAAGGGCGTTGTGGATTTCTACAAAGACAAGGGCCACCACATCGTCACCGCGACCACCGAACACAAGGCCGTCATCGACACCTGCAGAGCGCTGGAGCGCAACGGGCGGGCGCAGGTCACTTACCTGCCCGTGGACCATCACGGGTGTATCGACCTCGACGACCTGCGTCGAGCAATCACCGACAAAACTATCCTGATCTCGATCATGCACGCCAACAACGAGATCGGCACGGTGCATCCCCTGCGGGAAATCGGCAAGATCGCCAAGGAAAAGGGCGTCCTCTTCCACACCGACGCGACCCAGGCGGTCGGCAAGATCCCCGTCGACGTCGAGGCCATGGGGATCGACCTGCTGTCCTGCACCGGCCACAAGATTTACGGCCCCAAAGGCTGTGGCGTCCTGTACGTCCGCGCCAAGGGCCCGCGAGTCCGCCTCGTGCCGCAGATGGACGGCGGCGGACACGAACGCGGGATGCGCTCGGGCACTCTCAACGTCCCGGGCATAGTCGGCTTCGGCAAGGCCTGCGAACTCGTCGCCGCGGAGATGGAAGGCGAGGCCGCGCGCACCCTCGCACTGCGCGAGCGGCTGTATCGAGGATTGTCCGACCAGCTCGACGAGATCTACGTCAACGGCCACCCGACCGAGCGCCTGCCCGGCAATCTCAACGTCAGCTTCGCTTACGTCGAAGGCGAATCGCTCCTGATGGGCCTCAAGGACATCGCCGTGTCCTCGGGTTCGGCCTGCACGTCAGCCACACTCGAGCCTTCGTACGTGCTGCGCGCGCTGGGCGTCGGCGAGGAACTGGCGCATACGTCGATTCGCTTCGGACTTGGCCGCTTCAACACCGACGACGACGTCGACTACGTCGTCCAGCGCGTGGTCCACGAAGTGAAGCGTCTGCGCGACATGTCGCCGCTTTACGAAATGGCAAGGGAAGGCATCGATTTGAAGTCGTACAACTGGGCGCGCGAGTAAGGCGCGCGGCGGAGGAACGGCATGGCATACAGCAACAAGGTCATCGATCATTACGAGAATCCCCGCAATGTCGGTGGGTTCGCCAAGGACGAGCCCAACGTCGGCACCGGCGTCGTGGGCGCCCCCGAGTGCGGCGACGTCATGAAGCTGCAGCTCAAGATCACCGACGAAGGCGTCATCGAAGACGCCCGTTTCAAGACCTTCGGCTGCGGCAGCGCCATCGCCAGCTCGAGCTACGTCACCGAGCTCGTGAAGGGCAAGACCCTCGACGAGGCACTCGAGATCAAGAACACGGAAATCGTGCAGGAACTCAGCCTGCCCCCGGTCAAGATCCACTGCTCGGTGCTTGCCGAGGACGCCATCAAAGCCGCCATCCACGATTGGAAGGCGCGCAAGGGCGACGCCGAGGCCGAGCCCAGGGCGGCTGCCAACGAATAGGGAGTCACGGCGTGGCCATCTCGCTCTCAGCAAATGCCGCGGCGAAAATTCGCGGTCTTCTCGCCCAGGGCGGCGACAAACCCGCAACCGGCCTGCGGGTCAAGGTGGTCGGCGGCGGCTGCTCCGGCCTCCAGTACAAGATGGACCTCGACGTGGAACGCCCGGGCGACAAGGTTTTCGGCGAGACCGACGCGCCGCTGCTGGTCGACCGCAAGAGCTTCCTTTACCTGAACGGCACCGAACTCGATTACAACGAGGGGCTGATGCACTCCGGCTTCACCCTGCAGAACCCCAACGTCAAGCGCTCCTGCGGCTGCGGGGCGTCGTTTACGGTGTGAACGCGCGAGGCTCCGATCGCGATGGCTGCCAGCCTGGTTTCGTTCTCCCAGCACGAGGAAGGCACCTGGACTGCCGGGGAGCGGGTGCATTGCTGGCAGTGCGGAGCCGAGCATTCGCCGGACTATTTCTGCCCCGCCTGCGGAGCCATCCAGCCGCTACCGGAACAGGTCGATTACTTTCGCATCATGGGCGTGCCCCGGCGTCTGGCCCTCGACCTCGCTGCCCTGCAGGAACGCTACTACGCCTTGCACCGCCTGCTGCATCCGGATCGTTTCCAGACCGGGGCGCAGTCGGCACGTGTCGCCAGCCTGCGCAACACGGCGGCGGTTAACCGCGCCTTTGCCACCTTGCGCGACCCGATCGATCGCGGTCTTTACTGGCTGGCACTGCACGGAGAAAGCGTAGGCGCCGGCAACAACCGGGTGCCCCCGGCGCTCGCGGCTCTCGTGTTCGAAACTCAGGAGCAGTTGGAAGAACTGCGGGCGGCGCGAGAAACGCCAGCCGCCGAAGGGCTCGCGGCCGCCGTGCGCACCACCCGCGCCGAGCTGGTAGCGCAACGCGACACCCTGCTCGAGCTCCTGCAGGCGAACTTCGTCGCCTGGGACGCCGGCGGAGATGCGGCCACCCTGCACCGCGAGCTCAAGAGCCTGCTCTCCGATCTCGCCTACCTGGGCACGCTTCTGCGCGATATCGACAGAGAACTGGAGCGCTGATGGACCGTATCTTCGGCATCGATCTCGGCACGACCAACAGCCTGATCGCTTACTCCGACAACGGCGTCCCGCGGGTCATCGCCGATCCCGAAACCGGGGCCGCCCTGCTGCCTTCGGTGGTGTCGTTTCCGACCCCGGACGCAGCGATCGTCGGCGCCGAGGCGCGGGCGCTCGCCATCCGCCATCCGCTCGCCACGCTGGCCTCCGTGAAGCGCTTCATGGGCCTCGGCATGGAACACGTCACCGAGGAAGATCGCCGGCACTACGCCTTCGACGCGGAGGCCGGGAGAGATCTGGTGCGGTTCCGTGTCGGCGACCGGACCTACACGCCCCCGGAGATCTCGGCCCTCATCCTGAAAGAGCTCAAGCGCCGCGCCGAGGCCGCCCTCGGCGAGACGGTGCGTCGGGTCGTCATCACCGTCCCGGCTTACTTCAACGACAGCCAGCGTCAGGCCACACGCGATGCCGGACGTCTGGCCGGACTCGAAGTCCTGCGGCTGGTAAACGAACCTACCGCTGCCTCTCTCGCCTACGGACTCGACAAGCGCAATCAAGGAGTGATCGCCGTCTACGACCTTGGCGGCGGCACCTTCGACATATCCATCCTCCGTCTCCAGGGCGGCATCTTCGAGGTACTGGCCACTGCCGGAGATACGCGGCTCGGGGGCGACGACATGGACCGGCGCCTCGCCCGCACTCTTCTCGCCGCCCTGCCCGCCCCCGTCCAGGGCGACCCGGACGTCGTCCGCCAGGCACTGGTCGTCGCCGAACGCGCCAAAGTCGAGCTGACGACCGCGGCCACCGCGACCATGGAGTTGCGCGCCGGTGACCATGTGGCCCGCCGCACTCTGACCCGCACCGAGTTCGAAACGGAGATCGAAGACATCGTCGGCCGCACCCTGAACCCGTGCCGGCAGGCGCTTAAGGACGCCGGCATCGGCCCCGGCGATCTCGACGAGGTGGTGCTCGTCGGCGGGGCGACCCGCGTCCCCGCCGTGCGGCACGCGGTGGAAAGCCTGTTCGGGTGCGTACCGCACACGGAGCTGGACCCCGACCAGGTCGTGGCGCTCGGCGCCGCGGTTCAGGCCGGCGTCCTGTCGGGCGGGCACCGGGACATGCTGTTGCTGGACGTCGTGCCGCTGTCGCTGGGGTTGGAAACCGTCGGCGGGGTCATGGAGCGCATCGTCGAGAGGAACACGACGATACCGGTTACCGCAACCCAGGTCTTCACCACGTTCGTCGACAATCAGACCGCCGTCGACTTTCACGTCCTGCAGGGCGAGCGCGAACTGGTCAAAGACAATCGCAGTCTGGCGCGCTTCAAGCTGCGCGGTATCGCACCGGCGCCGGCCGGCCTGCCACGCATCGAAGTGACGTTCATGATCGACGCCAACGGCATCCTGAACGTCACCGCCCGCGATCAGCAGACAGGACGCGAGACGTCGATCGACGTCAAGCCGTCGTACGGTCTGACCGACGAGCAGATCGAGGCCATGCTCGAGGCATCGATCGATCACGCCGAGGAGGACGTGGCAGCGCGGCTGCTCATCGAGGCCCGCAACGACGCCGAGGGGATCCTGCGGCACACGCGGCGCGCCCTCGCCCAGACCGCCGTCTCGGGAGACGAGCGCCGGGGCATCGATGCCGCGGTCGCCGAGCTCGAGACCGCCATGGCCGGCACGGATTACAACCGCATCCGCGAACTCACCGATGCCGTGAACCGGGCCACCATGCCGCTCGCGCAGCGCATCATGGACGGCTCGATCACGGAAGCACTGACCCACAAGCGGGTCGAGGAGGTCGCCTGACGGCGGCCCGGGAGAAAGGCCGGACACCGATGGGATTGCGCTGGGAAGACAGCGAAGAGATCGCCATTCGGCTGGCGGAGGCGCATCCGGATGTCGATCCGTTGACCGTGCGTTTCACCGATCTCCACCGCTGGGTGACGGCCCTCGCTGGCTTCGAGGACGACGCTCACGGCTCGAGCGAAGCCAGGTTGGAAGCGATTCAGATGGCCTGGCTCGAAGAATGGCGCGACGCGCAGGATTGAGGGAAACGTCACCAATGATGCAAGTCAGTCGCAAAGTAGATTACGCACTCCGCGCCACCATCTATCTGTGCCTGCAGTCGCCGGAGCGGCCCGTCTCCGTCAAGGAGATCGCCGCCCGGCGCCGCATACCGCAGAAGTTCCTGGAGAAGATCATTCAGGATTTGATCAGGGCCGGCATCGTGCACTCGCACCGGGGCGCCCACGGGGGTTACACCCTGGCGCGGAACCCGGCCGCGGTCTCGTTTCGCGACGTGATCGAGGCCGTGGAAGGGCCGATTTCCATTAACTGGTGCCTCAACGACCACACCGGGTGTTCGATGCTCCCGAGCTGCAACATGCAGCGCATCTGGGAAGAGGGTCAGAGGCGCATGCTGGAATTCTTCGCAGATACCTCACTGGCCGATTTGACGCCGAAACGTTCCGGAGCGCTGCTGAATACTCCGGAGCAGGCCGCCGTCTAATCGGGCATCTCGATCGGAGGCTGGTAATGTCCCTGAACGTCGTTCCCGACACTCACGCGTACCTGCTTCAACCCGACTCCGTCCTGCCGGCGCAGTACTTCAGTGGGCGCCGGTCGCGCGGCACCCACGACGCCGAGCACGAGCTTGTAGTGGCCGTCCTGCAGGACGCCATCGACTGTTTTCAGAAACACCTGTTCGCCCGCGAGCGTAAGGCTCGCCAACTGTACGTCGACGCGGAAGCCTGGATCATGTCCGACGACCGTCGCTGGCCGTTCTCGTTCGAGAACATCTGCGATCTGTTGGACATCGACGCGCCCGGCCTGCGCGCGGGACTGCTGCGCTGGAAGGCGGCACGCCTGCAGGCGGCGAGCCGCGAGAAGATAGTGCAGTTGGAACCGCGCCGCCCGGCGGAACGGGCGGCGCCCCGGCCGCGCCGGGCTCGATCCTGATCGGGTCCCGGCGCCACGGACCATGCATTGCCGGGCGCCGGACGGCACGTTCCGCCGGTTGCGCTCACGGCCAACGCCTTGGAAGGCGACCGCGAACGGTGCTTCGCCGCCGGCGCGGACGACCACCTGGCCAAGCCGTACACGAAAGCCCAGTTGGAGCAGGTCCTCACCCGCTGGCTCGATCCGCCCGCCTGACCGGCCACGCCATCCGCTTCGCCCCGGGGGTCGCCGCCCTGCCCCTCCTGCCCGCCTTGCGGCAGACGGAAAGCTTGCCGGGCCGCGTGGACGTTAGCGGCAAACCGGGTCCGCAGATGAACGCAGATGAGCGCCGATGGAGGCGTCAGGTTCGCCGAGTATTTCGTCCGGCAACGGCTCGAAGAAGCTCTTCGCCAACCGGAACCGAGGGTCGCGGCGGAGGATTGGGCGCGGCGCCTTTCGCGGTCGCGGCAGCGCCCGCAACTCCGCGATGGGTTCGTTGCGCCGGCAGATCGTGACCACCTCTTCCTCTCCACGCTCGAGCCGATCGAGATACTCGGAGAGGTGCGTTTTCGCCTCGTGCACGTTCACTTTCGTCATGGTTCACCGGTAGACCATGAAGTAGACTGACACAAGCGCAGAGGCCGTACCGACGGCCGATCTGACCTGACGCCGGTTCTCGGACGCTTCCACTCCTTAGATCGTCCGCGCTGAAATCCCAGACGGACCGCCTATGTGGTAGAGGTCTACCGAGACACCCACGATCGAGCCGTCCCGATTGCAGGCGATTCGATCCGGCGGCGAGCGCGACGCGCTGGGGCGGGTGACCGAGAGCAAGCACTACGACGCCACGAACTTCCGCACGCGTATCGTGCAGGTCTACGACGGCCTCGGCCGAGAGACGAAGCACTGCGTGTCGAAGGTGCCGGATGGACCGTGTACGACCTCTACGGCCAGCACGGCGGCGAGCACCATGGAGTACGATTCGCTCGGACGGCGCACGCTGTGGACCGACGGCAACGGCGGTACGTGGCGGGCGACCTACGATAGCGCCGGCAACCTGCTCGGACAGGACGATCCGGTGGCGGGGCAGCATCGGGTGTTTTGTTACGACCCGCTCAACCGGGCGGTGCGTACGCTGACGATCGACGACGACACGCTGGAGGATCCGATCGCACACGCGACGCGCTGCGGAGAGGCAAACCCCACGGCCACGGCCGTCGCGGATTACTCCTACGACGAGCATACCGAGCGCGGCTGCTCGTACTATGCCCGGGGCCGGCTCTGTGCCATCGACGAACGGCAGGGAACGGACGTGACACTGGCGACGGTGTTCACGTACGATGCCCGCGGGCGGGTCGTGAGCGAGGGGGTGACGCGGAGGCTGGTGGTGGGCGGGCGGACATTGACGCCGGCGGCGACGGTGGTCTACGCCTACGATGCGGCGGACCGGCAGAAGGGCGTGGTGGTGCCGACAAGTAGCAGTGCGCAGTCGCAGACGGTGACGACGCGCTACGACGATCTGGGGCGGATACGGCTGGTGTCGGCGGCCGGGCAGACGTTTGCGCGCGATCTGCGGTACGACCGTTTCGGACGGCTGACGGCGTGGACCGATGGCGGCGGCGTGACCGAGCGGGCGACCTACGACCAGAGCGGGGCGGGGCGGTTCCGGCTGAGTGCGCTGAGCGCGAGCGGGCCGGGCACCCCGGCGCCGGTGCTGCAGGCGCTCGGGTTTTCGATGTACGACGCCGCCGGCAACCTGACCGCTCTCGGCGACACGACCCCGGAGAGTACGTATGCGAGCGACTCGCCGCTGCGCAATGCGTGGTCGTATGCCTACGACGGGCTGGGCCGGCTGGTGCTGGCGAGCAGGAACAGCGAGCCGGTAACGCTGTACGCCTACGACGGGCTGGGCAATCGCACGAGGGCGGGGGCGCTAGTGAGCTTCTACGACAACGCGGCGGCGCCGCAGCGGGTGCAGGCGGTGACGCCGGGGGGTGCGGTGAGTCACGATCCGAGCGGGTCGGTGACGGGGCTGCCGGCGCTCGGTGCGGCGGCGGCGCGGACGCTGGGTTACGACGCCGAGGGGCGGCTGGCGATGGTGACGGGCGGTGGCGCGGCGGTGCGCTTCGTGCACGACGCGCGCGGGCAGCGGGTGGCGCGTATCGTCAACGAGGGGGCGGCGGGCGAGCAGGTGACGGTGTACTACGGGCGCTGGTTCGAGGTGACGGGCGGGACGCTGACGCGGCACATTTATCTGGGGGAGCGGCGCATCGGGCACAGTCCGGTGGCGGCGCCCTCGGGGCTGACGCTGGCGCGGGGGTATGACGGCGAGCGGGCGGTGGTGCTGGCGCGGGCGATGGAGGCTGCCGTGCGGCGCGACGGGTGGGCGAGGCCGCGGGTGGCGGTGGAGGCGGCGGAGGCCGCCGCGGCGCTGACGGTCATTGCGGGCGTGGGGCTGGTACTCATTGTCGTCCGTCGACGGTGGTGGGACGAGGGGACGCGGAGCCCGGAATACGGACGCCGCGTGCGGCTGGGGATGGTGGGCCGTCTGGCGCGGGGGCCGGTGGTGCTGGTCGTGGTGGTGGTTGTATCGGCGTTGTTGCCCTGGCCGCGGCTGCGGGTGGTGTGGGCGGGCAGTGTCTCGCCGCCGCCCGTGCCGCCGAGTTATCCGGTGTACTTCGCCCACACCGACCATCTGGGCTCGACGCTTCTGCTCACCTGTCATCTGGCCGGCGCGGCGTGTCCCGACGGCACGGTGGCGCGGCGCTTCCGTTACAACGCCTACGGGCAGCCGGCGGCGTACACGGCCAGCGGCCAGAGCGCGAGTCTCACGGCGGCCGTGCCGGGGAGCGACTTCGTCCCCGAGCATCTCTACACCGGCCAGCGCTGGGTGAGTGCGGCGGCGCTCTACGACTACGGGGCGCGGTTCTACGACCCGCAACTGGTGCAGTTCGTCAGTCAGGACCCGGTACGGGAGTACGTGCAGGCGTATGC
>JAKLJW010000005.1:167171-176385 GCA_023150935.1 Candidatus Binatia bacterium
GGGGCGCGGTTCTACGACCCGCAACTGGTGCAGTTCGTCAGTCAGGACCCGGTGCGGGAGTACGTGCAGGCGTATGCGTATGTGGGGTGGAGTCCGGTGCGGTACACGGACCCGACGGGGATGTTCTTCGGGCTGGGTGGCGACATTGGCGGGCAGTTCAGCACAGCCGGCGTGACGATGCCCCTGGAATGGTCGTTTGATTACTTCCTGGAAACTCGTTTCGGCACGATTCCCGGCCTTGGAGGTGGCGGGTTCTTCTCGGCAGTGGCGAACGCGGGCGGGCTTTCCAACTTCCTTACCGCACTCGTATGGACGGCCATTGCCCCGGCGGTTGTTGCCGCTGCCCTCGCTTCGGCAGCGACAAGCGCGGCGGTTGGCGGGGTGGTCGGGGCAGCGGTCGCCGGGAGTACCGGAGGCGACGTGGTCGGCGGGTTTTCCCAGGCCGCAGCGGGCATCTTCAACGGAGAGTTCAATGATCTCGGTGGCCTATTTTACGGCACGGTGTCGGGGATTACCCGCGGCGCGGTCCAACTCGCATGGGGAATGGCCACCCTGAACCCTGCCTTGGTTAAATTCGGTTCCTACGACACCGGTACCGTGGTAGTGCCGCGTCTCAGTAATGCCGGCGGTCTGAACTGGCCGGGCCGGACCGGGGACACGGGGCCGATCCAGTCCAGTGGAACGAAGCCGAACGAGGCCGCGATATCCCATGATATAGAGGTAGGGAGAGACGGATTCCTTGTCTCACCTCCCTACTTCCGTTTCGTCGCTAATATGTGGGCGGGGCCGGGCGTCGAGCCGGGGCTGTACGGGCAGGCGTATCGCCTGGCGGGCACCGTAGGGTTTGGCGTGCCGGGGAGTTTGCTGTGGTTAGTCGGGCAATGAACACAAGTCTCCGATTCGCGCTCACAGTGCTCACATCCGTTTCGCTGTGTGGGTGTTTCTCCTACACGATTTTCCTCGGGATGCATCCCGAAGGCGGGGATGCGGTGAGCGCCGGTGGCCCGGACGTGGCGGCAGTCGTTGCGACCGTAGCGGAGGTCGCGCGGAGCTTTAGATTCACGCCAAGCCCTGATCTCAAGCGCTTGCAACAACAATCCGAGGACACCGACTATTGGTTCTATCGGATCGTGGCCGATTACCGGCGGTCTGATGAGGGGACCGGTTACTCACTCATCTTCATTACGGTTGCGGTCCAGAAGCAGACTGGAGAAGTCGCCGTGCAGATCCGCGACCTGCACAACGGTTGGCAGACGGATTTCACCCGAGGGCTGGAGGAGGCCCTGGTGCAGGCGCTCGCGGCACGGTTCCCGTCAGATCGGATCGAGGTCAAGCGGAAGTGGTCGGGGCCGCATGTGTTTGGGCCGTGAGAACGGCTGAGCCAGGCGATGGGTGCGCTTGGGAATCAGTGCCTGTCACGGCTGGGTGGACGCAGGTTGGAAAGACCGGAACGACTGAAGGGCCGGCTCACGGTTGGAGGTAATTCTCGAAGGGAAGGAGATCGCGCGATGAGAACACCGAAGCTGCTGACTGCCGCATTGCTGGGGCTGTCAATCGTCGGTGCCTTGAGCTTGTCCGCGCTGGAGCAAGACGCAGTGGTCAAAAAGGCCCAACCGCCGGTGGTGCTCCGCCAGTTCCTCGGCGCCGGCACGTGGCAGAGCCAGCGCGATGGCCTCGACAAGCGCGATTGGCACGTCGAACTCAAGCGCCGAGATGACGACTCGCTGGTCGGCCGCATCACCGTGCTCGGTTCGCCGCTGCTCGACGAGGCGCGGATCGAAGGCCGCATCGACGGCGCCGAGGTCTACGGCGTGCTCGTCGGCCCCGACGACCGCCAGATCGGTACGTTCACCGGCACGCGTGCGCGCAAGAGCATGAGCGGCACGTACACGTTCGGCAACGGCGACACGGGCACGTGGAGCTGGCGTGGCGCGCCGCCGGAGTGAGGCGGCGATGGGGGGAGGGTCTTGAGGCGGTTGCGCTGTTAGCGCCGATCCGAAGATGAGAATCCGCAGATGACGCAGATGACGCAGATGGGAGCGGCCGAATGGATCCCTGAGCCGCACGAACTTCAGGGTCATCCGAGTGAGGTTGGGTCTGAAGGCGTGGTGGTCGCCCCAACCATCGGGCCATCGACTTCTGCGAAATCTGCGGCATCTGCGGACTTCCGCGCTGGGTGTGCGGCGGCGCTCTACGACTACGGGGCGCGTTTCTACGACCCGCAACTGGTGCAGTTCGTCAGTCAGGACCCGGTGCGGGAGTACGTGCAGGCGTATGCGTACGTGGGCTGGAATCCGGTGCGGTACACCGACCCGACGGGGATGCTGACCGTGCCGGATGCCGGAGGCGCGTCGGGCCTCAACTTCGCGCTCGGGTTCCCGATCTCCGGCCCTGTAGCGCTCGTTCCGACGGTACCCGAGGTCATCCGGGCGGCCGACTACGCCACGGCGCTTCGCGCCCGCGGGCCAGGACATGGCGGCAAGAATGGCCCGGCTGGAGGTCTCCCAAGCATCCCCGATCTGGCGGCTTTCCTGGAAACCGGCGGTCTGGACCCGCCGGGGGCAACGGCCGGCGCGGAGTTCTATACGCACATTGGATTGGAAACCGTGGCGTCGTCGTCCGTCGCCTCGTTGCCGGGGGCGAGTGGGCCCCTGAGCGCGCTGGGCGCGGCGTCCCGGGGCGACACCGGCGTCGCCGCCGTCCTCGGTGACATAGGGGTGGCGAAGGCCGCCGCGGCGGAGGGGCTGGCGGTCGCGTCGATGTTCGGGGGATACATCGATATCAACGTCACGGCGGGGTACCTGCTTGGTGCAACGGGCGGCGTCATGTTCGCGAGCGAGGGATATTACCCGTACGCTGGCGGGTCGCTGACCTCCCCGCCCGGGAGCGTAAGCGTGTCGGCGTCGCCGTTTGCTGCCTCGCCCGGCTGGGCCGTTGCGGTGCAGATAACGACGCCGACGCTCATTGTTGTTCAGGTCGGTTATGGCATCGGTGCTTGGCCGTTCGTGGAGGTGGGGATCGGCGGTCCGAGGGGCATCAGCGGGACGGCGTTCCACGCTTGGGGGCCGGTCAGGTACTGATTGAGGAGAGACCATGCGGCTCCTGCAGTACCTCATCACAGCCTTCGCCGCCCTCGTTGGCGTGTTCGCGATGCTGAGGAACAAAGCGTGGGCACGCGAGGCCGCCCGGCAAGCATATGAACTCACGGGCCGGCGGTTCGACGAGCGTATCTATAGTGTTGGCTACTTCGTGGCCGGCCTGATCATGACGGTGGGAGCGCTCGTCACGCTCTCCGGCATGTTCTTCGGCTTCATCGATGTGCCGTGATGGCGATCTGGCCGATGTCGAGCGTGTGCGAGTACCACGGGTGGCCGTCGTTACCATTGTGGGTCGCCTCCGGCCGAGGCCAGATGGTCGAGGCGCTCGCGCTAGTTGCGTGGCCATTTGTCCCCTGTGCGATTGTTGCGGGAGTGTTGCTGTCCTGGTGCGATCGGCGACGGATGTTGAGGTACCAGGCCGAGTATGCGGAGATCGAGCGGGCGAGAGAGCCGGCGTCCCGGGCGTTCTGGTCGCAGTCGACAAGTTGCGACTTTCACAGGGTTACCCACCGGTATCGGCGGGTCATCTGGGCGGATTGGTTGAGCGCTTTTGTGGCGGCAGCTGTGTTCTTAGTCCCTGCCGGTATGGCTGGAGGCTTGCTGATCTGGGCGACGCTTTACGGGACGGAGGCGCTGCTCTGGTTTCTGGTATGGCGCCCATCGCTGTTGCGGGACGTAACGAGTAGCGCGCACAAGGAGGCTTCCCAATGAGACTACGGGTGCTGGTGGCAGGTGTCGGCGCGGTGGTGCTCGGGTCGGTCGGGTTGCGTTTTCTGCCCGCTGACGACGCCCACGCCCGCCGGCCGCCGGCCGTCGTCCGCCAGTTCGTCGGCGGCGGGCAGTGGCAGAGTCGGCGTGACGGGCACGGCCGGCGCGACTGGCAGGTGGAGCTGAAGCGGCGCGACGACGGCAGTATCGGCGGGCGGGTTACCGTCCTCGGCTCGCCGCTGCTCGACGAGGCGCGAATCGAAGGCCGCATCGACGGCGCCGAGGTCTATGGCGTGCTCGTCGGCCCCGACGACCGGCAGATCGGTACCTTCGCCGGGACACGTGTCCGCAAGAGTCTCAGCGGCACGTACACGTTCGGCAACGGCGACACGGGTACGTGGGCGTGGCGCGGTGAGCCGCCGGAGTGAGCGGCGATGTGGGGGAAGGACGGTGAGGCTCTGACGTTGTTAAGCGGTCGGGCCGCTAGCGCCGATCCGAAGATGAGAGTCCGCAGATGGCGCAGATGACGCAGCGCGGGCTTCGCCCGCAACCCATTGCGGATTGCGGAATGCGGATTGCGGAACTCATGAATCCCTCGTCCGCAATCCGAAGTGCGCATTCCGAAATTCTTCGCACCATGCAACGAACTCGCGAACTAGTAACGCAGATGGGAGCGGCCGAATCGATCCCTCGGCCGCACGATCTCCAGGTTCATCAGAGAGAGGTTGGGTCGGAAGGCGTGGCGGTCGTCCCAACCATCGGGCCATCGATTTCTGCGAAATCTGCGACATCCGCGGATTTCCGCGCGGGGGGGGCGGCGGCGCTCTACGACTACGGGGCGCGGTTCTACGACCCGCAACTGGTGCAGTTCGTCAGTCAGGACCCGGTGCGGGAGTACGTGCAGGCGTATGCCTACGTGGGGTGGAACCCGGTGCGGTGGACGGACCCGACGGGGATGCTGACCGTGCCGGATGCCGGAGGCGCGTCGGGCCTCAACTTCCTGGGGGGATTCACCGTCACCGGAGGCATCGTCTCGACCGTGAGCATTGGCGACCTTGTCAGCGCACGCGACTTCGCCGGCACGCTGGCCATGCGGGGACTGGGCAAAGGAATGGGCGGCAAGCCGGGCGGGTTGGCCTTGCTGCTCCAGGGGCTCCCGGGCTTCCTTAAGTCGACCGGCATGTCGTCCGCGGATGCGAGCGCGTCCGCGGGATTTCTGGCCCGGATCGGCTACGAGTCGATCGCGGGGCGCAACCTCGGGTCCGTTCCGGGTGCGACCGCGGCTCTGAGCGTCCTGTCTCAGGCGGCCTCGGGGACTGGACCCGCAGCCGAGGCGCTTGCCTGGATAGGGCTCTTCTCGCTGCCGGGCGGGCCCGAGATATTGGCGGCAGTATCGGAGCTTGTGCAGATTGTCGCTACCGTGCCAAATCCTTTTCCCGGCCCTGCGGTTGGACTCGATGTTCTAGCGTTCGGACTAACTCAAGTGGGGGTGAACCAAGCCTACGCTTCGAACCAGATCTCTCAAGGTGCTTTCACCTTCTACTCCGAGCTCAACCTGATAGGAGCTGGGACTGGTATTGTTGCGGCGTTCTCCGGCGGCAACCCGGCAGGCATGCTTGCGGCCACCGGCGTCCAACTCGCAGTCTTTACGGCGATAGCGGCAGGGATAGGGCCGGGGCCGGTGATGTCGACTGTGCTGGAGACGGTACAATGAGTCGCGAGTGGCGCAGGCCGTCCGAAGATAACGCGACCATTCGCGAGCTTGCGGTTGGCTTCTGCTCCTTCATGGTGACTTGCCGAGTGGGTGGCTTTGCTGGTGGGGCCGCGGTTATCTGTGCGTTTCTGGCTGCCACTGGGCGCAGCCGGGTTGTTGCGGCGTTGTTTGCCATTGCCGTCGATGTGCTTCCGTACGCTGCCGGAGTCGGCGCGCTTCTGTCCGTGTTCGATCGGCGGCGTGTCGTTACGCGTGAAGCGGAGTACGCTGCGCTCGAAGCCGCGCGACGCCCGGCGTCCAGGGCCATCTGGCCCATGGCGAGGGCTCGGGAATACACGCGTGTGGCAAGCAGTTACCAGTGGCGGCTCTGGCTGGATTGGTTCGTGCCGGCAGCGGCGGGGGCGGTGTTCTTACTGCCTGCCGGTATGGCTGGAGGCTTGCTGATCTGGGCGACGCTTTACGGGACGGAGGCGCTGCTCTGGTTTCTGGTATGGCGCCCATCGCTGTTGCGGAACGTAACGAGTAGCGCGCACAAGGAGGCTTCCCAATGAGACTACGGGTGCTGGTGGCAGCTTTAGGCGGGCAGTACTCGGGTCGGTCGGGTTGCGTTTTCTGCCCGCTGACGGTGCCCACGCCCGCCGGCCGCCCGCCGTCGTCCGCCAGCTCGTCGGCGGCGGACAGTGGCAGAGTCGGCGTGACGGGTACGGCAAGCGCGACTGGCAGGTGGATCTGAAGCGGCGCGACGACGGCAGCGTCGGCGGGCGGGTGACCGTTGTCGGTTCGTCCGTGGTGCAGGAGGCGAAGCTCGAAGCGCAGCTCGACGGCGCCGAGGTCTACGGCGTGCTCGTCGGCCCCGACGACCGACAGATCGGCACGTTTACCGGCCACCGTGTCCGCCGCAGTCTCAGTGGCACGTACACGTTCACGAACGGCGACACGGGCACGTGGAGCTGGCGCGGCGAACCGCCGGAGTGAGAGGCGATGTGGGTCTGTTGGGGGCGACCGGATTCCGATGTGGGCAGTGTGGCCGTCACCTGCGCCCTCGTTCTCGTCTCCGCCGTCGCGCACGCGCTGGCGTTTCCGCCGTGGAACTTCACGGCAGTCGCGTGGGTCGCGCTGGTACCGTTGCTGATCGCGTTGCGTGCGCTGCGTCCGGGCACCGCGGCGCTCGCGGGCCTGCTGTGGGGCAGCGCCGCGATCTGGGGAGTGGCCTACTGGGTGCCGGGCGCCATCGCCTTCTACTACGAGCAGCCGTGGTGGTTCGGCGTCCTGTTCGGCGTCGTCGGCTGCATCGTTCTGTGGGGTAGCTATTACGCAGCGTTTGCCGCCCTTACCGCATGGCTGATCCCGCGAACCCGCGGCCTGATGCGTGCCGGAACAATTGCCGCCGCGTGGATCGCGTGCGAACTGGCCCGGGCAAAGCTGCTAACCGGAGAACCGTGGATGCTGCTCGGCTACGCACTCGTACCGCACCTCCGGCTCATTCAGATTGCCGACCTTGGCGGTGTCTACGCTCTGTCAGCGCTGGTTCTCTTCGTCAACGTCAGCGTCACTGCGGTCCTGCTCGACGGCCGCGGTGCCGCCGGCACCGCGGCGGTGGCGACCGCTCTCCTGGTGGCGGCGCTCGCTTACGGCACCATTCGACTGTCTACCGATTTCCACACCGCGCCGCCGGTGCGCGTGGCGGTGGTGCAGGGAAACAACGACCTCGGTGCGCAGTGGAACGCGGAGCACTACGGCCGCGGGCTGGATACCTATCTGCGGCTGTCGCGGGAGGCGGTGCGCAAGACCCGGGCGGCAGTACTGCTCTGGCCGGAAAGCGCGGTGACGTTCTTCCTGCCGGAGGAAGCGGAGCTGCGCATCGCCGTTGAGCGACTGGTCGCGGAGACCGATACCGAGGTGGTGCTCGGCGGACCGCATCTCGACGGCGCCGATCCCGCGGCACCGCGGTTCTTCAACTCGGCGTTCGCGTTGGCCCCCGGCCTGGGGATCACAGGCCGCTATGACAAGACGCATCTGCTGCCTTTCGCCGAGTACTTCCCGCTGCGCTTCAGCGAGTTTCTGCGGCGGCGATTCGAACGGGTCCGCGTGTTCACGGCGGGCAACGACCCGCGCCTGCTGCCGACCCGGCTCGGTCCGACGGCGGTGGCGATATGTTTCGAGGCCATCTTTCCCGAACTCGTGCGGACCCGGATGGCGGCGGGCGCCGCGGTGCTGCTGAACCTGTCCAACGACGGCTGGCTTGGCGCGGGTGCGGCCCAGCACGCCGCGATGGTGACTTTGCGGGGGGTGGAGAACCGCACGTGGGTGGTGCGGGCAACGGCAACTGGTATCTCCGGCATCATCGACCCGCACGGTCGGTGGACGGTGCGCAGCGGCACGGGCACCGCGGCGATACTGGCAGCCGACGTGGTCCCGTTACACGCCGACGCGGTATACAAGCGCTACGGCGACGTCTTCGCACACGCCTGCGTGGTCGCGGTGTGCGTTGCCGCGGCGGTGGTCGCACTCCGCGACCGGCCGTCCGCCGAGGACCCGGTTTGAACACGCTCACCGCCACCGCGCCGGCGGGCACGTACGCGGCCGGCTCGCCGCTGCGGGCCGGGTGGACGTACCCCTACGACGGGCTGGGCAATCGCACGAGGGCGGGGGCGCTAGTGAGCTTCTACGACAACGCGCCGGCGCCGCAGCGGGTGCAGGCGGTGACGCCGGGGGGTGCGGTGAGTCACGATCCGAGCGGGTCGGTGACGGGGCTGCCGGCGCTCGGTGCGGCGGCGCCGCGGACGCTGAATTACGACGCCGAGGGGCGGCTGGCGATGGTGACGGGCGGTGGCGCGGCGGTGCGCTTCGTGCACGACGCGCGCGGGCAGCGGGTGGCGCGTATCGTCAACGAGGGGGCGGCGGGCGAGCAGGTGACGGTGTACTACGGGCGCTGGTTCGAGGTGACGGGCGGGACGCTGACGCGGCACATCTATCTGGGGGAGCGGCGCATCGGGCACAGTCCGGTGGCGGCGCCCTCGGGGCTGACGCTGGCGCGGGGGTATGACGGCGAGCGGGCGGTGGTGCTGGCGCGGGCGATGGAGGCTGCCGAGCGGCGCGACGGGTGGGCGAGGCCGCGGGTGGCGGTGGAGGCGGCGGAGGCCGCCGCGGCGCTGACGGTCATTGCGGGCGTGGGGCTGGTACTCATTGTCGTCCGTCGACGGTGGTGGGACGAGGGGACGCGGAGCCCGGAATACGGACGCCGCGTGCGGCTGGGGATGGTGGGCCGTCTGGCGCGGGGGCCGCTGGTGCTGGTCGTGGTGGTGCTTGTATCGGCGTTGTTGCCCTGGCCGCGGCTGCGGGTGGTGTGGGCGGGCAGTGTCTCGCCGCCGCCCGTGCCGCCGAGTTATCCGGTGTACTTCGCCCACACCGACCATCTGGGCTCGACGCTTCTGCTCACCTGTCATCTGGCCGGCGCGGCGTGTCCCGACGGCACGGTGGCGCGGCGCTTCCGTTACAACGCCTACGGGCAGCCGGCGGCGTACACGGCCAGCGGCCAGAGCGCGAGTCTCACGGCGGCCGTGCCGGGGAGCGACTTCGTCCCCGAGCATCTCTACACCGGCCAGCGCTGGGTGAGTGCGGCGGCGCTCTACGACTACGGGGCGCGGTTCTACGACCCGCAACTGGTGCAGTTCGTCAGTCAGGACCCGGTGCG